>JALVBM010000516.1 GCA_027010665.1 Chromatiales bacterium | reverse complement strand
AGCACGGACTGCTCGAGGCCCAGGCCCGGGCCCTGAACCCCGGTTTCGTCAAGCGCATGGAGACCGGCCGGCCCTGGGTGCGTTGCAAGCTGGCCATGAGCCTCGACGGCCGCACCGCCATGGCCTCCGGCGAGAGCAAGTGGATCACCGGCGAGGATGCCCGTCGCGACGTGCATCGCCTGCGCGCCCGCAGCTCGGCCATCGTCACCGGTGTGGGCACCGTGCTGGCCGACGATCCGGCGCTCACCGTGCGGCTCGATGACATGGAAATCGAACGCCAGCCCCTGCGGGTGGTGGTGGATACCCATCTGAGCCTGCCGCTGGATGCCCGACTCCTACGCCAGCCTGGCCGCACCCTGGTGATGACCTGCAGCGATGACAACGACGCCCGCGAGGCGCTCGAGGCCAACGGGGCCGAAGTCGTTCAGTTGCCCTACTGCAGCGACGTGGTGGACATGGCCGTGGTGCTCGATACCCTGGGAGAAATGGAAGTCAACGAAGTGCTGGTGGAGACCGGCGCCACGCTGAGCGGGGCCATGCTCCAGGCCGATTTGATCGACGAGCTGGTCGTCTATGTGGCACCGCTGCTGATGGGGCACGAGGCACGGCCCCTGTTCCGGTTGCCAGAGATCGGGAGCATGGATGACAGAATCGAACTGGAATTGCGCGATCAGCGGATGGTGGGGCGGGACATGCGGTTGACGTTTGAGGTTGTTGGCAGGAAGGGAGAGTAGAAAGAGGGTAGTTGTCGGTTCGTGGCTTTTTCGCTGGCATCGGCATTGTCGAAGCCATTCCTTCTCCCCATTGGGGAGAAGGCCAGGATGAGGGGGTGTGGATTCGGATCCCCCTTACACCGGCCCTCGGCTCGGGCTTCCTGCTTCGCTCTACCTTCGCCATCCCTGGCGTCGTCTCCCGGAGGGAGAGGGGGAGCTGTTTCGCAGGTCGTTGGCCGTTTGTGGCTTGTTTGTTGGCAACAGTATTGTCGAAGCCATTCCTTCTCCCCTGTGGGGGAGAAGGCCGGGATGATGGGGCTGGATCCGGATCCCCTCACCCCGGCCCTCTCCCGGAGGGAGAGGGAGAGTCGTGTCACGGGCAGTTGGCTATTTTCGGCTTGTTCGCTGGCATCAGCCTTGTCGAAGCCATTCCTTCTCCCCTCCGGGGAGAAGGCCAGGATGAGGGGGCTGGATCCGGATCCCCTCACCCCGGCCCTCTCCCGGAGGGAGAGGGAGGGAGTATCACGGGTAGTTGGTAGTTTTCGGCTTGTTCGCTGGCATCGGCGTAGTCGAAGCCATTCCTTCTCCCCTCCGGGGAGAAGGCCAGGATGAGGGGGGCTGAATCCGGATCCCCTCACCCCGGCCCTCTCCCGGAGGGAGAGGGAGAGTAGTATCACGGGCAGTTGGTAGTTTTCGGCTTGTTCGCTGGCATCGGCGTTGTCGAAGCCATTCCTTCTCCCCTCCGGGGAGAAGGCCAGGATGAGGGGGATCCGATCCGGCCCGTTCATCTCCACTTGACTGAACCAGGCAGAGAAACCATGTTCACAGGCATCATCCAGTCCGTAGGCGAAATCGCCGCGCTCGAACCCAAGGGCGAGGATTTGCGCCTGCGCATCCGCACCGGCAAGCTGGATCTGTCCGACGTGCAGCTTGGTGACAGCATCGCCGTCAATGGGGTCTGCCTGACTGCGGTCGACCTGCCGGGTGATGGTTTCTGGGCCGACGTTTCCGGCGAGACGATCCGGCGCACCACGCTCGGGGATCTGGGGATCGGCAGCCGGGTCAACCTGGAAAAGGCGCTTACGCCGACGACGCGGCTCGGCGGTCATCTGGTCAGCGGGCACGTGGACGGGATCGGGGAAGTGATCGCCCGCCGCCCGGCGGGACGGTCGGAGCAGTTCGTGATCCGTGCCCCGGCCGAACTGGCGAAGTACATTGCGGAGAAGGGCTCCATCTGCGTGGACGGGATCAGTCTGACCGTCAACGGGGTGCGGGGGGCCGAGTTCGATCTGAACATCGTGCCCCATACCCTGCAGGAGACCACCATGGACGACTTCCGCCCCGGCACCCGGGTCAATCTGGAAGTGGACATCATTGCCCGTTATTTGGAACGGTTGCTGCAAGGGGAGCAGGCGGCCGATCCCGACAGCCGGGGCATCACCCTGGCCACGCTGCAGGACACCGGTTTCATCAAGTAGGCTCCCACATCTTTTCGAGGCAACATGGCACTCAACAGCATCAAGGAAATCATCGAGGACATCCGCCAGGGCAGGATGGTGATCCTCATGGACGACGAGGATCGCGAGAACGAGGGCGATCTCATCATCGCCGCCGAGCGGGTGCGTCCCGAGGACATCAATTTCATGGCCCGTTACGGGCGCGGCCTCATCTGCCTGACGCTGACCAAGGAGCGTTGCGAGCGGCTGCACCTGCCGCTGATGGTGAGCGAGAACAACGAGCGCCATACCACCAACTTCACCGTCTCCATCGAGGCGGCGGAAGGGGTGACCACCGGCATTTCCGCCGCCGATCGCGCCCGCACCGTGCAGGCGGCGGTGGCGCCCGATGCCCGGGCTTCCGATCTGGTCCAGCCGGGCCACATCTTCCCGCTGATGGCCCAGCCCGGCGGGGTGCTGACCCGTGCAGGCCATACCGAGGCGGGTTGCGATCTGGCGCGCCTGGCCGGCTTCGAGCCGGCGGCGGTGATCGTGGAGATCCTCAACGAGGACGGGACCATGGCGCGCCGCCCCGATCTGGAAAAGTTTGCCGCCGAGCACAACATCAAGATCGGCACCATTGCCGATCTCATCGAATACCGCATGCTCAACGAAAAGACCATCGAGCGGGTGGCCAGCGCGAAGATGCCCACCGAGTTCGGCGAGTTCAAGCTCCACGCCTATCGCAACGTCATCGACAACCAGTTGCATCTGGCGCTGGTGAAAGGCGATCTGGATCCGGACACGCCGCCGCTGGTGCGGGTGCACGTGGAGAACGTGCTCTGCGATCTGTTCGGCAGCCAGCGCGACGACTGCGGCTGGCCGCTGCGCGATGCCATGCAGCGCATCGCCGACGAGGGGCAGGGCGTGGTGATCATCCTGCGGCTGGCCGACGAATCGGATGTTATCATCAACCGCATCCGGCAATATGCCGAACAGGATCAGGGGCAGGATCTGCCCCGCCACGATACCGGCAACGATCTGCGCACCTTCGGCATCGGTGCCCAGATCCTCAGTGATCTGGGGATCCGGCGCATGCGGGTACTCAGTGCGCCGAAGAAGATGCACGGTCTTTCCGGCTTCGGCCTGGAAGTGGTCGAATACGTCCACGACTGAATATCATTCATGCAACAGGAACCCTAACGATGAACGACATCCGAACCCGCGAAGGCGATCTGGTGGTCCGGGGTGCGAAGATCGGCATCGCCGTCGCCCGTTTCAACAGTTTCGTGGTCGAGAGCCTGCTCGAGGGTGCCCTCGATACCCTGCGCCGCCATGGCGCCGAGAACGGCGATCTGGAAATCGTGCGCGTGCCCGGCGCCTTCGAGCTGCCGCTGGCCATCAAGAAGATGGCGGCCAGCCGCAAGTACGACGGTATTCTCGCCCTGGGTGCCGTGATCCGCGGCGGCACCCCCCATTTCGATTACGTGGCCGGCGAATGTGTCAAGGGCATGGCCACGGTCATGATGCAGGAAGCGATTCCGGTCGCCTTCGGGGTGCTGACCGTGGACACCATCGAGCAGGCCATCGAACGGGCCGGCACCAAGGCCGGCAACAAGGGCGGCGAGGCGGCCCTGTCGGTCATCGAAATGATCAACCTGCTGCGCGAACTCGACTGAAGCCCATGAGCCCCGGCAAGCCCAATCCCCGCTCCCGCGCCCGGCGCCTGGCCCTGCAGGGGTTGTACGAATGGCAGTTGAGCGGCAATCCGCCCGCCGAGATCGAGACCCGCTATCTCATCGAGAAGCAGGGAACGCGACTGGACGTGGCCTATTTCCGCGAGCTGATGAAGGAGGTCCCGAAACACGTGGCGGAACTCGACGAGTACATCGCACCGCTGCTGAGCCGGCCCTTCGACGAGGTGGATCCCGTCGAGAAGTCGGTCCTGCGCCTGGGAGCCTACGAGCTGGCCTATCATCCCGAGATTCCCTATCGGGTGGTGATCAACGAGGCGGTGGAACTGGCCAAGACCTTCGGCGCCGAACAGGGCCACCGCTTCATCAACGGCATCATGGATCGCCTCGCCGCTTCCCTGCGCGAGGTGGAAGTGCGCGCCAGCCGCGGTTGATGGCGCTTTCCGAATTCGAACTCATCGAACGCTACTTTCGCGCCCGTGATGGCCGGCGGCCCGAGGTACGGGTGGGGATTGGCGACGATGGCGCCGTCATCGCCCCGCCCGCCGAAGCGGACCTGGTGGTTGCGCTCGACACCCTGATCGCCGGAGTGCACTTTCCCGAAAACACGTCACCCTTCGACATCGGCTGGAAGGCGCTGGCCGTGAATCTCAGCGATCTGGCCGCCATGGGTGCCGAGCCGGCGTGGTTCACCCTGGCACTGACCCTGCCCGAGGCGGACGAAGCCTGGCTCGCGGCTTTCAGCGAAGGGCTGTTCGAACTGGCCGGGCGCTGGAACATCGCCCTGGTCGGTGGTGATACCACCCGCGGCCCCCTGACCGTGTCCGTCCAGATCGCCGGGCAGGTGCCGCGGGGAGAGGCCCTGCTGCGTGCCGGAGCCCGGCCCGGTGATGGATTGTGGGTCAGCGGCACTCTCGGCGATGCGGCCCTGGCCCTGCAGGACATTCTGTCCGGTACCGAGCCCGATCCGGCTCAGCGCCGACGTCTCGATCGCCCCGAGCCCCGCCTGGCGACCGGCATGGGCCTGCGCGGTCTGGCCCGCTGCGCCATCGACATTTCCGACGGTCTGCTGGCCGACATCGCACACCTGCTGGCCGCCTCACCGGGAACCGGAGCACTGATCCTGCAGGACTCGATTCCGTTGTCCGCGGCCACGCGCGCACGGGTCGAGGCCCTTCCGGTGCACTGGAAATCGGTGCTCGACGGCGGCGACGACTACGAACTGTGCTTCTGCGTCCCGCCGGAGCGGGAAGCGGAAGTCGGGGAACTGGCCGAACGCACCGGTGAAGCCCTGACCCGGATCGGCACCATCCTCGACACGCCCGGGCTGTGGCTGGAATCCCTGGACGGTCATCGCCAGGCGGTCACGCCCCACGGCTACACCCATTTCGACCACGAGAGAGCGGCGCCATGAGCCTGGCCACCCTGCTGAAACGCAATCGGGTCGATCCCCGACTGCTGCGCGATCCCGGTCATTTTCTCAGTCTCGGCTTCGGCTCGGGACTCTCGCCGCTGGCGCCCGGCACGGCCGGCACCGCCGCCGCGATACCCCTGTGGTGGCTGCTCGCGCCCCTGCCGCTGTGGGCCTATGCGCTGGTGGTCCTCGGCCTGTTTCTCGTTGGCATTCCCCTGTGCCAGCGCACCACCGATCGGCTGGGCAGTCACGATCATTCGGCCATCGTCTGGGACGAGGTAGTCGGTTACCTGTTGACCATGATCGCCGTGCCCTTCAGCTGGACGGCGGCGATACTTGGCTTCTTCCTGTTCCGCCTGTTCGATGTCTGGAAACCCTGGCCGGTGCGCAGCCTCGACCGGCGGGTACAGGGCGGGCTCGGCATTATGCTGGACGACATCGGCGCTGCGGTCTATGCTGCCCTGGCCCTCCAGGCGGTGCTGTATGGCCTGCAACAACAAGGAGTCATGCCATGAGACACGGAATCCTTTTTCTCTTTCTGATGGGTGTTGCCCTGGTGGCCGGTGCCAACGAGGTGCGCATCGTCGAGGTCAAACTCGATCAGCGCGGCTACGAATGGTCCGCCACCGTAACCCTGGAACACGAAGACACCGGCTGGGAACACTATGCCGATGCCTGGCGGTTCGTCACCGAGGACGGCAAGGAGTTCGCCCGCCGCACTCTCTGGCATCCGCACGTCAACGAGCAGCCCTTCGCTCGCAGCCTGTCGGGAATCGTGATCCCGAAGGGCACGAAGGTCTTCTATGTGGAGGCCCACGACAAGGTCCACGGCTGGAGCCCGGATCGGGTGCGCATCGATCTGGCGAAACCGAAGGGGCCGCGCTACCGGATTCGTACCCAGTAGGTTCGCATGTTCCGCGGCAGTTTCCTCGTTGCCTGCCTGCTGCTGGCGCCGTCTGTCAGCGCGGACATCGTCGTCAGGGGGCTGATGCGGGACATGGCGGTGGTGGAGATCGATGGCACCCGCCGGGTGTTGCGGGTGGGCCAGACCTCACCCGAGGGCGTGAAGCTGATTGCAGCCGAAAGCGATCAGGCCATCCTGGAGCGCGATGGCAAACGGGCCGTCTACCGGCTGGGCGAGTCGGTCGCGATTCGCGCGGTGCCACGGACCAAGGCCGTCACCCGCATCGTGCCGCGCAAGGGCATGTATTACGTGGAGGGGGCCATCGAAGGCAAGCCGGTCGGTTTCATCGTCGACACCGGCGCGACCCTGGTCGCCTTCAGCGAGCGCCACGCGCAGGAGCTGGGCATCGACTATCAACAGGGAGAGCAGACACAGGCCGGCACGGCCAACGGCCCGGTTACCGCCTACCGCATCCGGCTGGGGCGCGTACGCGCCGGGCGGATCGAACTGCGCAACGTCGAAGCCCTGGTACTGCCCGGCAATTCGCCTTCCATCCCCCTGCTGGGCATGTCCTTTCTCAACCGCGTCCACCTGGAGCGTCGTGGGCAGGTGATGTT
>JALVBM010000515.1 GCA_027010665.1 Chromatiales bacterium | reverse complement strand
ATCCACCTCGAGCCCCAGCACGTCCCGATAGAAGGCGAGCGATCGCTGCGTGTCCGAAACGATGAAACTGGCGTGGAGAATGCGATCGATATTGAACATGATTGACTTGAAATCTTTCGTGTAGGAGCGGCACCCTCGCCGCGAACCATACAGGGACGAGTGGCGAGGGCCGAGGGACGAGGAAAAACGGGGTAGATTGGCTTCGATAACCTTGTCCCTTACTACCGGACCTCGGCCCTGTTCATCGCGGCGAGGGCGCCGCTCCTACATTTATGAATACTAGTCCCCTTCGCGTCCTCTGCGTCTCTGCGCCCTCCGCGTTCTTTCCAGCTTCCCGGAACGAAACCTCAGCCCCCGAGATATTCCGCGATTCGCTCGCGCAGGCAGTCCTGTGTCTTCGGGTCGTCGACAGGCCGGTCCTGGCGGTCCACGATGTAGAACATGTCCTCGGCCTTCTCGCCGAAGGTGGCAATGCGGGCGTTGCGCAGTTGCACGTCGCAGTCGTGCAGGGCCTGGGCGATGCGCGAGAGCAGGCCGGGGCGGTCGATGGCGCGTACGTGCATGAGCGTCCGTCCATGGGCCTCGTCGGGTTCGAAGGCCACTTCCGGCGGAAAGTCGAAGTGGCGTACCTGGCGGGGCAGGGTGGTGCTGGGTGCGGGGATCTTCGCCGCCGGATCGGTCAGGGCGGCGAGCAGGCGCTGTTGCAGTTCGTGTCCGCGGTCGGTGCCCAACGGCCGGCCGTCGGCGTCGACCACGCGGAAGGCATCGAGGGCGTGGTTGTCGTTGGCATCGAATACCCGGGCGTCCATGATGGAGGCGCCGGCCCGTTCCATCACCCGGGTGGCATGCAGGAACAGGTTCGGTCGACTGGGCATGTAGATGAAGACATCGCTGCCGCCACCGCGCGGTGCGTCCCGGACCAGTACCAGCGGCTCCCCGGACCGGCTGTGTGACAGGATGGCCGCGGTCTGCCAGGCGATTTCCTCGGGCTGGAAGCGCAGCAGGTATTCGTCGCCGAGCTGTTCCCAGAGGCGTTCGGCCTTTTCGCTGTCGAAACCGTCCGCGGCGAGCCGCTCGCCGGCCAGGCGCCGGGTTTCCCGGATCCGTTCCGATTGCAGCACCGGGTTCTCCAGGCCCCGCCGGAAGGTGTCGCGGGTGGCGTCGTAGAGCTGCTTGAGCAGGGCGCCCTTCCAGTCGTTCCAGACCTTGTCGGAGGTGCCGCGGATGTCGGCGATGGTCAGCAGGTAGAGATAGTCGAGCCGGTTCTTCTCGCCCACCTTCTCGGCGAAGGCGTGCACTGTGTCCGGATCGCTGATGTCCTGGCGCTGGGCCACGCTGGACATGAGCAGATGGTTGCGCACCAGCCAGGTGACCAGCCGGGTGTCGTAGTCGGACAGGCCATGGCGCCGGCAAAAGGCTTCGGCATCCACGGCCCCCAGCTCGGCATGATCGCCGCCGCGGCCCTTGGCGATGTCGTGGTAGAGGGCGGCGATGAGCAGCAGTTCCTGCTTGGGGATGGTCTGGATCAGCTCGCTGCAGAAGGGGAATTCGTGCCGGAACTCGGGCACGGTGAGACGGCGCAGGTTGCGGATCACCATCAGGGTGTGTTCGT
>JALVBM010000514.1 GCA_027010665.1 Chromatiales bacterium | reverse complement strand
CTTGCTCAACTAACGCATCAACACTGAATTCTTTGGGCATTCTCCCTCCTTTGCTGAGTCTGCCCCTTTACGTTAGCACAGCTTATTCACCTTCCAAATCTACATTTGGAATTCCTGACCGTCTGCACAAATTGAAGGTGATCCGATTTGATGGACAGGGAGTTAGGGTAGACTGTCGGGCCGAGGGCAGGATTCCCCTGCCACGACCCCCGTTCCAGAAGCAGTTTGAAACCACTGCCTTTCGAACTCCACCGGGGACATGGACCCAATGGCCCGGTGGATCCGCTGCCGATTGTAGAAGCACTCGATGTAGTCGAAGAGGCTCACCTGGGCCTCCTGACGGGTAGGATAGCGCTTATGATGGACCAGTTCCGTCTTGAGCGAGGCGAAGAAGCTCTCCATGGGGGCGTTGTCGTAGCAGTTGCCCGCCCGACTCATGCTCACGGTGATGCGTTGGTCGGCCAGCAGGGCTTGATAGGCGTCACTGGTGTATTGGCTGCCTCGGTCGGTGTGACAGAGCAGCGCCCCCTGTTGAGGCCGCCGGTGGCGCAGGGCCATCTTCAGGGCCCGGATGGCGAGCTCCTTGGTCAGGCGGCGGCCCATGGCCCAGCCCACCACCCGTCGGCTGAAGAGATCCAGGATGG
The DNA here is from genome assembly GCA_027010665.1 of Chromatiales bacterium. GTDB lineage: Bacteria > Pseudomonadota > Gammaproteobacteria > UBA6429 > Thiohalophilaceae > JALSSV01. The sequence continues at coordinate 979 of JALVBM010000514.1, read as the reverse complement.
CCGCCAGGTACAGCCAGCCTTCGCCCGTGGGAATGTAGGTGATGTCCCCCAGCCAGACCTGGTTGGGCCGGCTGGCCTGGAAGCGCTGGGCCAGCCGGTTGGGCGCCACGGCGTGGGCCGGATTGGCGTGGGTGGTGCACCGGGAACGCCTCTGGCGCTTGCAGCGTAACCCAGCCTGGCGGCGCAGGCGAATGACCCGCTTGCGGCTGCAACGGATGCCTGCTTGCCGAAGGGCATCGTGCACCCGTGGGCTGCCGTAGACGCCTCGACCTTGTTCATGGATGACCCGAATGTGCTCCAAGAGCCGTTCGTCCTCCTGGGCTCGTCGGCTGGGGGACCGTCGGCGCCAGGCGTAGAACCCGCTGGACGATACCCCCAGCGCCCGGCACATGACCTGCACCGGATAGCGCTGCCGGTGTTCCTGGATGAAGCCATACTTGGCCTTTACGGTTGTGCAAGCACGCGCAAGGCTTTTTTTAAAATGTCCCGTTCCATGCGCACCCGCTCCAGCTCCCGGCGCAGGGCCCAGGCCTCCTCTTCCGAGGCGGGCCGACGCCCCTTCCCGGGAAAGGCCTGCTCCCCTTTTGCCTTGCGCCGGGCTCGCCACTTGTAGAGCAGCTCCGGGGTAATGCCCAGCTCCCGGGCCACCTGGGCCGTACTCACGCCCTCCTGCATGGTGAGCTGGACCGCCTGCTCCTTGAATTCTCGGTCGTACGTGCGACGTTTGCTCATCGGACACCTCCTTGGGCATAACTCTATACCTTTTCTGGGTGTCCATCAAATCGGATCAGATCCACCGGACACGGATATCACGGGCAAAAGTAGGTGCGGTTTCCAACCGCACAGTCGAACGGATGCCTTCCCTACCGGTAGGTCGGGCTATCAGCCCGACAGCCCCTCGAAAACAGATAAAAGCAGGTGCGGCTTGCAACCGCACGGTTGAACGGACACCACCTCACCCCCTCCGCAACACCGGACA
>JALVBM010000513.1 GCA_027010665.1 Chromatiales bacterium | reverse complement strand
GCACACCCCGGGCCACCACCGGCAAGCCGCAGATCAGCGAACAGGTGGTGCAGTTCATGCGCTATCCGCTGCCGGCCTCGGTGCCGGCCCGGCCCATGCGTTCCGAGCTGGGACTGGACGATCCGCGCATCGTGCCCATCCTGCGCGATCCGCAGGTTCCCGCCGAGCAGGCGGAAGCGGTGTTCTACTTCCCCGGCTGCGGCTCCGAGCGCCTGTTCAGCCAGGTGGGCCTGGCCACCCTGGCCATGCTCTGGGAGACCGGCGCCCAGACCGTGCTGCCGCCCGGTTACCTGTGCTGCGGCTATCCCCAGACCGCCGGCGGCGACGCGGCCCGCGGCCAGCAGATCTCCGTGGACAACCAAGTGCTGTTCCACCGCGTGGCCAACACCCTCAACTACCTGGACATCCGCACCGTCATCGTCTCCTGCGGCACCTGCATGGATCAGCTTCAGCAATACCGGTTCGAACGCATCTTCCCCGGCTGCCGGCTGCTGGACATTCACGAATACCTGCTGGAAAAAGGCGTGAAGCTCGAAGGGATCCCCGGCCGCAAGTACCTCTACCACGATCCCTGCCATACGCCGATGAAGACCTACAATCCCCTCAAGGTCGCTAGCGCCCTGATGGATGCCGACGTGCACCTCTCCGATCGCTGCTGCGGCGAGGCCGGCACCCTGGCCACCAGCCGCCCCGACATCGCCGCCCAGGTGCGTTTCCGCAAGGAGGAGGAACTGCGCAACGGCCTGAAGGATCTGATCGGTGAGGAAAGGGCGAAACCCGGCGAGGCAAGGATCCTCACCAGTTGCCCCGCCTGCCAGCAGGGCCTGTCCCGCTACGCGGACATCACCGGCCTCGACGCCGATTACATCGTCGTCGAACTCGCCCGCCACCGCCTCGGCGAAAACTGGCAGAAGTCCTTCCTCGACCGCGCCCGACGGGGCGGCATCGAACGCGTTCTCCTGTAGGGTGCGTTCGCGAAGCAACGCACCAAAAACGTAGGGACGAGTGGCGAGGGCCGAGGGACGAGGAACACCGGGTGCGTGGCTTCGACATGCCCTCGGGTTTCTGGTTGTACCCGGAGCCGTTCATCGCGGCTGTGCGCCGCTCCTACAAATTCGTAGGGTGCGTTCGCGCAGCAACGCACCAACACCCAGGGAAGACGACTGCAGGGATGCAGGAGGTAGAGTGAAGCAGGATGCTAGTGCGTAGGGTGCAATAGCATAGCGTATTGCACCACCACGTCCCTGTGGTCCGAAATCACCACTCTTGACCCGGATCAGTGACAATCCCCCCCATGCTGTGCTTTGCTTGAAGCAAACACGACCAGGGAGAATCAGCCATGTATCTGAAAGACAAGCAGACCGGCGACCTCGTCGAGGTTCTGACTCTCGACGATCTGTTCGATCCCTTCAAGGCCACCGTATCGGGCCGTTTCCATGCCGGGGAAGAACTTCAGGAACCGCGGGAGTTTGCCAAGGCGGATTTGATCTTCCCGTCCGGCGAGGGTTTGCCGCGCTGCTGGACGGATCCGCATTACAAGGATTGAGCGTATAATTGGTGCGTTGCTGCGCGAACGCACCCTGCGGATTCTTCGTTATGGGCAGAAATCCTGACCCGATGTAGGGTGCGAT
>JALVBM010000512.1 GCA_027010665.1 Chromatiales bacterium | reverse complement strand
GAACGTTCCACCCCTTCCTTCTGGACCGGCATGAGGCTGGCGCGGGTGATGTTGAGAGCCAGGGCGGTGCTGCTGGCGACATAGATGGAGGAGTAGGTACCGACGACGATGCCGATGATGAGTGCCAGGGAGAAGGCGTGGATCAGTTCGCCGCCGAGGAAGAACATGGCCAGGACCACGACCAGGGTCGTGACGGAGGTCATGAGGGTGCGGGACAGGGTCTGGTTGAGGGAAATGTTGACGATTTCCACCGGAGTCTCCTTGCGCAGGCGGCGGAAATTCTCGCGCAGGCGGTCAAAGACCACGATGGTGTCGTTGAGGGAGTAGCCGATCACCGCAAGGATGGCAGCCAGGACCGTGAGATCGAATTCCCACTGGAACAGGGAAAAGGCGCCCAGGGTGATGATCACATCGTGAAACAGGGCACCGACCGAACCCAGCGCCAGGCGATATTCGAAACGGGCCATGACATAGACGAGAATGAAGGCCAGGGCGATGAGCATGGCCAGACCACCGTCGTCACGCAGTTCCTCGCCGACCTGGGGACCGACGAATTCCTGACGACGCATTTCCACGGGACCATCGCTGGCTTCGCGCAACACCTGCAGTACCCTGTCGCCCAGGGTTACGGTTCGCTGTTCTGCGGTTTCGGCCTGAGGTGCCAGGCGCACGAGTACGTCGCGGGTGGTACCAAAATGCTGGACCACCACGTCCTTGAAGCCGGCCTGCTCCAGAGCTTGGCGCACGGTCTTCAGATCCACGGGCTTGCTGTAGCCCACTTCGATGAGCGTGCCCCCGGTGAAATCCAGGCCAAAGTTCAGCCCCCGGGTGAAAAGGGAGCCCAGCGAGATCAGAATCAGGATCGTGGACAGTACCAGGGCATACCGGCGCTTGCCCATGAAATCGATTTTGGTGGTCTGCTTGAAGATCTGCATGGTCTCGGATTCCGTTGACTCAAATCGACAGGGACTTGATGTTGCGCCCGCCCACGATCAGGTTGACGATGGCGCGTGTACCCATGATGGCTGTGAACATGGAGGTCACGATGCCGATGGACAGGGTGATGGCGAAGCCCTTGATGGGACCGGTACCGAAAATGTAAAGCACGACGGCAGCAATCAGGGTCGTGATGTTGGCATCGGCGATGGTGGACAGGGCCTTCTCGTAACCGGCATTGATGCTGGACTGGGGCGTGTTGCCGTTGCGCAACTCCTCGCGGATGCGCTCGAAGATGAGCACGTTGGCATCCACCGCCATGCCCACGGTGAGCACGATGCCGGCGATGCCCGGCAGGGTCAGGGTGGCCTGAAGCATGGACAGCACAGCCACGATCAGGACCAGGTTGACCAGCAGGGCGACATCGGCCACCAGACCAAAGCCCCGGTACCAGATGGCCATAAAGATGACGACCAAGATCATGCCGACGATCACCGACTTGGTGCCCTGCTCGATGTTCTCCTTGCCAAGGCTTGGACCGATGGTGCGCTCCTCGATGATGCGGATCGGCGCGGCCAGGGCGCCGGCGCGCAGCAGCAGGGCCAGGTTGCGGGCCTCTTCCACACTGTCGAGACCGGTGATCTGGAAACGCTTGCTGAACACGCCCTGGATGGTGGCCACGTTGATGACCTCTTCCT
>JALVBM010000511.1 GCA_027010665.1 Chromatiales bacterium | reverse complement strand
ATGTGGCCCTGGCCAAGACCTACAACACCAACCAGCAAACGCCCGACTCAGCCGGCACCATGACCGCCATGATGACCGGCGTGAAGACCAAGGCCGGCGTGATCAGCGTGGATCAGACCGTCTATCGCGGCAACTGCGCCTCCAGCCGCGGCAAGGCAATGGTCACCTTCCTCGAACAGGCCGAGATGGCCGGCAAGGCCACCGGCGTGGTCACCACCGCCCGCCTGACGCACGCCACGCCCGCTGCCACCTATGCCCATTCGCCAGAGCGCAACTGGGAAGACGACCACGACCTCACCGCCGAGGCAAAGGCCAATGGCTGCAAGGACATCGCCCGCCAGCTCATCGAGTTCCCCTACGGCGACGGCATCGAGGTGGCGCTGGGAGGTGGCCGCCGCAGCTTCTGGCCGCAGAACCTGCCCGATCCGGAAGACACCAACAAGTCCGGCGAGCGTGACGACGGCCGCAACCTGACCGAGGAATGGGTCCAGCGCCACCCGGACGCCGCCTTCGTCTGGAACAAGGAACAGTTCGATGCCATCGATCCGGGCGAGACCCGTCACCTGCTCGGCCTGTTCGATCGCTCGCACATGAAATACGAGGCCGATCGTGAAACCGACACCGGCGGCGAGCCTTCGCTGGCGGAGATGACCGACAAGGCGCTGGACATCCTGTCACGAAACCCCGGGGGCTACTTCCTGATGGTGGAGGCTGGGCGCATCGATCACGGTCATCATGCCGGCAACGCCTACCGGGCACTGACCGACACCATCGAACTGGCCGAAGCCGTGAAACTCGCCCTCTCGAAAGTCGATCCGGAGGAGACCCTGATCATCGTGACCGCCGATCACAGCCACGTGTTCACCATTGCCGGCTATCCCACCCGCGGCAATCCCATCCTGGGCAAGGTCGTCGGCAACGACAGCCACGGCGAGCCCAAGGGTGACTTCGAGCGCGCCGCGGACGGCATGCCGTACACCACGCTCAGCTACGCCAACGGCCGCGGCTTTGCCATGCTCGACACCGGCGGGGACATCCGCTACCGCGAGCCCATTGCCGCCGGGCGCGTGGCCGATCTGTCGGCCATCGATACCGCGGACGAAGGCTTCCACCAGGAGGCCATGGTGCCACGCGGCTCCGAGACCCACGCCGGGGAGGACGTGGCCATCTACGCCACCGGCCCGGGCGCGTATCTGGTGCATGGGGTACAGGAGCAGAACGTGATCTACCACGTCATGGCCCGCGCCACACGGCTGGCCGGCAAGGACCGGAAACACCGGGAAGCGCGTCGCCACAGGGACGAATAAAACCGGAAACATCAGCATGGGCTTGAACGGGACACTTCGGTGTCCCTTTTTTTTGGCCGAAAAATCCTGCTGCGTGTCACGCGTGACAACAAATGGTCATCGAAACGACACGCCATCGTCACATTCACTTTCTAACATCCCCGCGCCGGTTCGGAGCAACGGATCGGTCACAACGCACATCAACCATTCTGGAGAAAACCCATGAACCTGCACAAGATTTCCACGGCTGTTGCGGCCGCCTGCCTTGGCCTCGCCGCCAGCAGCACCGCCCTGGCTGCCAGCGATGTCAGCCAGAAGGGCGGGCACCTCAAGTTCAAGTCCGACGACGGCAACTTCGCCGCCCGGATCGGTGGCCGTATCATGGCCGACTATGCCTTCATCAGCGACGATCGCGATCTGGACGGCAACGGTTCCGAATTCCGGCGCGCCCGCCTGTTCTTCAAGGGCAAGCTCTACAAGGCCTGGGCATTCAAGGCCCAGTACGAGTTCGCCGGCGATGCCGTGGAAATCAAGGATCTCTACCTGCGCTACACCGGCTGGAAGCCGGTCACCCTGACCATCGGCAACCACAAGATGCCCTTCGGACTGGAAGAGCTGACCAGCTCCAAATACATTACCTTCATGGAGCGCAGCGCACCCAATGACATATTCGCCGTCGGCCGCCAGAACGGCGTCACCCTGACCACCCGCGGCCAGCGCTGGACCCTGGCCGGCGCCGTGCACATGCAGGGCATCGACAACAACAATGCCGGCGGCGACGAGAGCCTGGGCTACGGCGCCCGTTTCACCCTCGCGCCGATGGCCGACACGAGCCGGGTACTGCACCTGGGTGCCGCCTATCACAACTGGCAGTACGCGGATGATTTCAGCGGCAGCTATGCCGATGCCCGCAACCGGGCCCGGCCGGAAATCCACATGATCAACACCCGGCCCTATGACACCACCATTGCCAGTGCCAGGAGCGCCAGCACCCTGGGCCTGGAAGCGGCGACTGTCTTCGGCCCTCTCTCGTTGCAGGGCGAATACTTCACCAAGACCCTTTCCAGTGACGTTGCCGGCGCCAGCGACGTGGACCTGACTGGTTACTATGTGTATGCCAGCTATTTCCTGACCGGCGAGTCCCGCAATTACAAGGCGAAAAAAGGCGCCTTCGGTCGTGTCAAGCCGGCCAGCGTGGTGGGCAAGGGCGGCTCCGGCGCCTGGGAGCTGGGCGTGCGCTACTCCAGCGTCGATCTGTACGACGGCACCACCCGTTCCAACCCCGGCATCAGTGCCCAGGGCGAGGAAGGCAACATCGTCACGGTCGGGCTGAACTGGTATGCCACCGCCAACATCCGCTTCATGGCCAACTATGTCAACGCCACGGTCAAGTATCCGGGAACCGCCAACGGCGACGACAAAATCAGCTCCGTGCAATTCCGCGGCCAGATCGACTTCTGAGCCGGAACATTCACAACAAACAATGTGACAGGACGTCCATACCGGAAGAAAACATCGCCCCGCCCTTCGGCGGGGCTTTTTGTTTCCGGGGCGGATGCGATCGCTTCACAGCCAGTTGCTCAGCATCAGGCCGATGCCGATCTTCTGGGCCTTGTGATCGTAGTCGATGAGGCTTTCGCCATAGCCGTTGAAATACTGGATGTGCCACTTCACCCGTCGGTTCAGCGGATACGCCCAGTCGAACTGGATGGCACCGTGGTTGGGGCGATCGAAATTGTTGCGCAGCAGCAAGGACAGATCGTGTTTGCCCCGGCGCGTGAACAGAACCAGATCGCCGGGCCCCATGTAGTTCAGAATGTCCGGATTGTCGTCGCCGGCCGGATCGTCCGGTGCCGACTTCGCCGGCTCGGGCAGCCGCAGCCACGGGCGCAGGCTGATGTAGAGGCTGTCGTAGCGCATGAGGAAGTTGACATACACCCGGTTCCAGCTGCGCGAGAGCGGCAGCGCCCGGCCATTGGACTGATGCACCAGACCGATCCGGATCTTGCGCAGTTGCAGCTTGCCAAGTTGGCCGTCGGCGTCGAACAGCCAGAACAGTTCCAGTTCGTAGTTGGTCTCGCGGAAGGGGCTGGAGATGGCGCCGTTGTACGCCTGCCACCAGCTCTGCTGGGTATAACCGAAGAAGACCTCACCCGGCGCGCCGAAAGGCTCCTGCCACAGGGAGACCATCAGGCTGAGCTGGAACTTGAGTTCCACCGGCTCGAGTACCTCGTAGGCCGGATTGGGCGCATCACTCCAGGTCACGGGCAGCACATAGTTGGGCTTGTAGGCCCGCAAGCTGAACAGCGTGTCCGGTTCGGCCAGACGCCGGTCGATCAGATCCGGCGCCGTCGGCTCGAGCGACTCGAGCAGACCGGCCTGACAGGGCAGGGCCAGCAGCCCGAGTACCAGGCCCGGCAACCAGCGCCGGCAGCGGCGATCAGCCAAAGTGATAATGCTTGCGCACCGGTTCATGGATTTCCCAGGTGCAGGACATGCCCTTGGGGAAGATCACCAGATCGCCGGCGCCGAAGGTCACCGGCTCGCCGCCGTCCGGCGTCACCGTCACCCGCCCCTCGAGCAGATAGCAGGTCTCCTGCTGATCGTAGGTCCAGGGAAAGGTCGAGACTTCCTTGCTCCAGGTGGGCCAGTCGAAGACGCCCATCACGTCCAGCTTCGCACTCGAAGGATTGTGTTCCACCAGAATCCGATCCATTTGCGTGTTACCTCGTGTCGTTGTGCTTTTCCAGATAGGTATAACCATGCAGCCCCTGCGTCAGTTCCGACAGCCAGGCCGCGCGTTGTTCATCCGGCACGGCTGACCCGGCCAGGCGGGACCGGTAGGTTTCCAGCAGGGCATCGGGATTGAAGTGCACGTAGCGCAGGACCGTATCCACGGTGTCGCCCTGCAGCGGGTGATCCAGCCGGTAGCCGCCCTCGCCGTCGAGCACAACGTGCACCGAGTCGGTGTCGCCGAACAGGTTGTGGATGTCGCCCAGGATTTCCTGGTAGGCGCCGAGCAGGAAGAAGCCGAGCAGATAGGGCTCGCCTGGCCGCAGGGCATGCACCGGCAGGCTGGCCTCGATGCCCTCGCCTTCCACGTAGTGATCGATGCGCCCGTCCGAGTCGCAGGTGATGTCCTCGATCACCGCCCGGCGGGTCGGCGCCTCGTCCAGCCGGTGCAGGGGCATCACCGGAAAGATCTGCTCGATGGCCCACACGTCCGGCATGGACTGGAACAGGGAAAAGTTGCCGAACAGCTTGTCGGCCAGTTTCGCGTCGATAGCGGCCAGCACGTCGGCATCGCGCCGGTGCCCGCCGCGCAGGATCGCCTGCACCCGGCGGCTGATGGCCACGAACAGGGCCTCGGCCCGTGCCCGGTCGGCCAGTGACAGCAGCCCGTGACGGAACTGCTCCTGGACCTCCTGCATCCAGTGGCGGGTATCGTGCCAGATTTCCACGGCCTCGGACGAACCGGTGGTGGCCGCGAGCCGTTCGTGCTCGACCCACAGATCCGCCAGCACCCGCGGGGCATCGTCCGGCGGGGCCGCGACCGTCGGCGCGGCCGGCACCGTTTCCTCGTCGATGACGTCGGTCACCAGTACCGCGTGGTGGGCGGTGAGCGCGCGCCCCGATTCGCTGATAATGTGGGGGTGGGGCAGATCCTGTGCCACGCACACTTCCTGCAGGGCGCGCACGATGTTGTGGGCATAGCCGGCCACGCTGTAGTTCACGGAGCAGGGATGGCGTGAACGGGTACCTTCGTAATCGACGCCCAATCCACCGCCCACGTCCACCACGCTCACGGGCACGCCCAGCGCGCGCAGCTCGGCATAGAAGCGGGCGCATTCCTGCATGCCGCGCTGGATGTCGCGGATGTTCACCAGCTGCGAGCCGAGATGGAAGTGCAGCATCTGCAGGGCCTCGAGCCGGCCCGCCTCGCGCAGGCGTTCCACCGCCGCCAGCACCTGCGCCGCGGACAGGCCGAACTTGGACTTCTCGCCGCCGGTGTTCTGCCACTTGCTCGATCCGGCCGAGGCCAGGCGCACGCGCAGGCCGATGACCGGCGGCAGGCCCAGTTCCCCGGCCTCGGCCAGCAGCGTCTCCAGTTCCGAAAGCTTTTCGATGACGATGAACACCCGTAAGCCCAGCGTCTGGCCGATCAGTGCCAGGCGCAGGTATTCCCGATCCTTGTAGCCGTTGCAGACGATCAGGCTGCCCGGCCGGGCGATGCCCAGCACGGCCATCAGCTCCGGCTTGCTGCCGGCCTCCAGCCCCACCCGCTCGCCGCCGTGGCGCACGATCTCCTCGACCACGCTGTGCTGCTGGTTGACCTTGACCGGATAGACCGCAGAGTAACCGCCGGCATAGTTCAGCTCGGCCATGGCCCGGTCGAAACTGCCGCACAGGGTGTCGATGCGATCGCGCAGGATGTCGGTGAAGCGCAGCAGCACGGGATAGTTCAGGTGCATGGCCGACAGACGCTGCGCCACGTCGAACAGATCGATGGCCGGGCCGGCCTCGCGCCGCGGGCGGACCACCACGTGCCCCGCGGCATTGATGCCGAAATAGCCCTCGCTCCAGCCGGCCACGTTGTAGAGACGGCGTGCCGCGTCGGTGTTCCAGTCGCTCATGAAGGCGAAAGATACAAGAAAACCGGCAGGGCTGCCTCCCCGGCTTGTTTCCGCCCGTCGATGTCGAGTATCTTCACGCTCTTCACGCTGTCACGGAATCGCCATCATGCTCGACAAGAACTGGTTCACCGAACTGTGCGAGGAGGCCGGCTCGGCCTTCTCGCTGCGCATCCGCCGCAAGCTGCACGAAGAGCAGACGCCGTTCCAGAAGATCGAAATCTACGAGACCACCGACTTCGGCAACCTGATGGTCATCGACGGCTTCATCATGCTCTCGAGCCGCGACAACTTCCTCTATCACGAGATGATGAGCCACCCTGTGCTGTTCACCCACCCGGCGCCGAAACGGGTGCTGATCATCGGCGGCGGCGACTGCGGCACCCTGCGCGAGGTGCTGCGCCACCCCGAGGTGGAGATCGTCGAGCAGGTGGACATCGACGAGCGGGTCACCCGCCTGTCCGAAATCCACTTTCCGGAACTGTGCGAGGCCAACGACGATCCCCGGGCGCAACTGCATTTCGCCGACGGCATTCAGTGGGTGGCCGAGGCGGTCGAGGATTCCATCGACGTCATCATCGTCGACAGCACCGATCCCGTCGGCCCCGGCGAAGTCCTGTTCACCGAGGAATTCTACCGCCACTGCCGCCGCGCGCTCGGCGACAACGGGCTGCTGGTGCAGCAGAGCGAATCGCCCATCATCCACCTGGATCTGCTCACCGACATGCGCCGCCGGATGCGCCGTGCCGGCTTCGAGCGCACCCAGGTGCTCAACTTCCCCCAGCCGGTCTACCCCTCCGGCTGGTGGAGCGCCACCCTGGCCGGCAACACCGACCTGACCGCCTTCCGCCAGCGCGACGTGGAAGCCCGCCCATTCCCGACCCGCTATTACAACCACCGCATCCACGAAGCGGCGCTGGCCGTGCCGGAGTTCGTGGA
>JALVBM010000510.1 GCA_027010665.1 Chromatiales bacterium | reverse complement strand
CCGCCTCGAGCACATCCACCATCCGAAAGCTTGCCAGGCCGTCGAGAAAGGCCAGCGGCCCTCCGGCATCCTGCGCCCCGTACAGGGCCATGCCGGTAAGCGTGGTGAGCAGCAGCAGGGCCAGCAACAGGACCACCATCGCGCCGCCCGCCGGATTGTGTCCGGCATGATGCGGCGGCCGCCCGCGCAGCGTCGCCAGCAGGAAGGCCCGGATCTCGCCCGGCGGTCGCACGAAGTTCCGGAAGCGAGCCGTGGCCGGCCCGGCGAAACCCCAGCCGGTCCGCCATGTCACCAGCCCGAAGACGGTGTAGCCGGCCACCACGTGTACTGCCAGCCCTGCCTCGCCCGCCATCCAGGCCACCAGGACGGCGACGACGAGCATCCAGTGGAAGAGCCGCACCCACGGATCCCATACCCGGATATCGTGACGGCTACGGTGCCTTGCTCTGGCGGGATGACCAATCATGCGTCCAGTGTGGCGCAGGCGGCTGAAATCACGCTGAAGGGAAACTGAAACGGATCTGAAAACGGTTGCGTCCGAAACCGGGGTCCTGCCGGCCGCAAAGACAGGACGGCGTTTTGCGCGCCGGAAAAGCGCAATCCGCCGTCAGGGGGGATGCCGTGGTGCTGTGGCGAATGTGTTCCGGAGCGGGCGTCAGCGGGCGGGCGGTAGCCTGCCGGCGCGCAGGCCGTTGGCGACGGCGAGCAGTTCGCTGGCTTCGTGCACCAGCACGGCGGTGGCGATGGTGATGACCCCCAGCACGCCCGCGGGAATCAGGATCACCAGCACCAGGATGGCGAACACGATGTTCTCGTAGCTGACCCGGCGGGCCTTGCGGCCGAGGCGCATGGCTTCGAGCAGCTTGGCCAGGTCGTCGGCCATCAGGGCGATGTCGGCGGCCTCGATGGCCGCGTCGGTGCCGGCGGCGCCCATGGCCATGCCGCAGGTGGCCGCCGCCAGCGCGGGGGCGTCGTTGACGCCGTCGCCCACCATCAGCACGGGGCCCGACTGCAGCAGTTCCTGCACCGCGGCGACCTTGTCCTCGGGCCGCAAGCCGGCGCGCACGTCGTCGATGCCCAGTTGCCGGGCGATGCGGCGGGCGGTGGCCTCGTTGTCGCCGGTGAGCATGACCGTGCGGATCCCCAGCGCATGCAGGCCGGCGATCACCTGCGGGGCGTTCTCGCGCAGCACGTCCTGCAGGGCGAGGATGCCGACGATGCGCGCCTCGGTGCCCACCAGTACCACGGTCTTGGCCTCTTCCTGCCAGCGGCGGATGGTCTCCGCCCAGGGGGTGATGTCGAGCCCCATGTTCTCGAACAGCCCCGGCTTGCCCAGGTACCAGACCGTGTCGTCCTCCCGGCCCTGCACGCCGGCGCCGGTCAGCGCCCGGGTGTCGCGCATGGGGCGGGGCGGTATGGCCTGTTCCTCGGCCCGCTGGCGGATGGCCCGGGCCAGGGGATGCTCGGAGTGTTGTTCGAGACCGGCGGCGATGGCCAGCAGGGTGGCCTCGTCGCCATCGATGGCCAGCAGATCGGTGACCTGGGGCTTGCCGTGGGTGAGCGTGCCGGTCTTGTCGAAGGCCACGGTGCGGATCACGCCCAGGTGCTCCAGATGGGCGCCGCCCTTGATCAGGATCCCGCGCTTGCCGGCGCCGGAGATGCCGGCCGACATGGCGATGGGCAGGGAGATGACCAGCGCGCAGGGCGCGGCGGCCACCAGCAGGACCACCGCCCGTTCGCTCCACAGCAGCACGTCGAGATCGAACACCCACGGGGCGATGAGCATGCCGATGGCGGTGATCAGCACCGCGGGGCTGTAGCGGCGGCCGAAGCGTTCCATCCATTGCTGGGCGCGGCCCTTCTGATCCTGGGCTTCCTCGACCAGATGAATGATGCGGGAGAGGGTGTTGTCGGCGAAGGCGGCGGTGGCCTCCACCACCAGCGCGGCCGGGCCGTTGATGCTGGCGGCGAACACCTTGTCGCCCGGGCCCTTGTCCAC
>JALVBM010000509.1 GCA_027010665.1 Chromatiales bacterium | reverse complement strand
TCGTCCTGGCAGACCATCTCCAGCTTCACTTCGGAGATGACCTTCTCGCCGATTTCCGCCGAATAGTCCTGTTCCTTCGGATCCAGCGCCCGCAACATGCCCTTGACGTCGATCACGGCCAGATTGCGAAAGCCGGCGGCTTCCAGGGCGTGCACCACGTCGGCGATGCGGTTGCGGTGGATGTAGGCCTTGATCTCTTTCATGGGGATTTCTCCTTGCGGGTTTCCATCCATTCATAGATGACGGGCAACAGGACCAGCGTGAGCAGGGTGGCGGTGATCAGGCCGCCGACCACCACCGTGGCCAGGGGGCGCTGGGTCTCCGCGCCCACGCCGGTGGACAGCAGCATGGGGATGAGGCCGAGGATGGCCACCGAGGCGGTCATCAGCACCGGGCGCAGACGCAGCTCGGCGCCGCGGCGCACGGCCTCGCGGATCGACAGGCCCTTTTCCCGCTGCTCGTTGATGAAACTCACCAGCACGATGCCGTTGAGCATGGCCACGCCGAACACCGCGATGAAGCCGATGGCCGAGGGCACCGACAGGTACTGGCCGGAGATCCACAGGCCGAACAGCCCGCCGATGGTGGCGAAGGGCACGTTGGCGATGATCAGGGTCGCGTAGCGCACCGAGTTGAAGGCGGTATAGAGCAGCACGAAGATGAAGAAGATGGTCAGCGGCACGATGATCGACAGCCGCTTGAGGGCGCGCTGCTGGTTCTCGAAGGCGCCGCCCCACTCGATCCAGTAGCCGGGCGGCATGTCCACCCTGGCCTCGATGGCGGCATTGGCGTCCTGCACGAACCCGTCCACGTCGCGTCCGCGCACGTCCATCTGGATCACGGCGTAACGCTGCAACTGTTCGCGGCGAATGAAGGAGTAGCCTTCGGCCACGTCGATCCGGGCCACGGTGCGCAGCGGCACCAGGGCGCCGGTGGGGGTGCGCAGGGGAATGCGGCCGATGCTCTCCACCGACTGGCGCGCCGCGTCGTGCAATGGCACCGTGATGTCGAAGCGCCTGACGCCCTGGATCAGGGTGGATACCGGCTGATTGCCGATGCCGGCGCTGATCACGGTCAGCACGTCATCGGCGTTCAGGCCGTAACGGGCCAGGGCGCGGCGATCCACGCGAATGCGGATCTGCGGCTTGCCGATGTTGGCCTCCAGCGAGAGATCGGCCACGCCGGGCACCGTGGCGATGGCGTTCTTGATGTCGTTGGACAGCCGATCCAGTTCCGCCAGATCCTCGCCGTAGATCTTGGCGGCCAGGGTCGCGCGCACGCCGGAGATGAGTTCCTCCACGCGCATCTGGATGGGCTGGGTGAAGGCGACCACGGCGGTGGGCACGGTCTGCTCCAGGGCCTCGCGCATGGCGTCGGCCAGTTCCCCGATGGAGCGGTCCCAGGTGTCGCGGGGCGTGAGGCCGGTGTAGATCTCCATGTAGTTCACGTCGGCCGTCTCGCCGCGCTCGGCGCGGCCGATCATGGCGATGGTGGTGGTCACTTCCGGAAACCGGCCGAGCACGTTCGCAATCCGTTCGGATATGGCGATGGACTCTTCCAGCGACGTGGAAGGGATGGAGGTCACGCGCCACATGATGGATCCTTCCTGCAGGGTGGGCATGAACTCCTTGCCCAGCAGCGGGAACAGCGCCAGGCTGGCCAGCAGCAGGCCGATGGCGCCGGTCACCACGCGGCGCTTGTGGGCCAGGGCCCAGTTCAGCAGGGGCAGATAGACGCGCTTGAGCGCGTGCACCAGGCGCGTGTCCCGCTCCTCGCGGGGCTTGAGGATCAGGGAGGCGAGGACCGGGATCAGGGTCAGGGTCAGCAGCAGCGAGCCGGCCATGGCAAAGCTGATGTTGAAGGCCATGGGCTTGAACAGCTTGCCTTCCAGGCCCTGCAGGCTGAACAGCGGCAGGAACACCACGATGATGATCAGGATGGCGAAGGTGATGGGGCCGGCCACCTCGCGGGCGGCGGTGAGCACCGCGGCGGTGCGGTTCACCTTCTCGCCCCGTTCGCGCCATTCGGCCATGATGCGGAAGGCGTTTTCGGTCATCACCACCGCGCCGTCCACCATCATGCCGATGCCGATGGCCAGCCCGGCCAGGGACATGAGGTTGGCCGACAGGCCCGCCTCGCCCATGAAGATGAAGGCGATGAGCATGGCCATGGGCAGGGCGGCGATCACCACGATGGCCGAGCGCAGCTCGCCGAGGAACAGGTAGAG
>JALVBM010000508.1 GCA_027010665.1 Chromatiales bacterium | reverse complement strand
TGCAGGGTGCGCAGATCCATGTCGCTGTAGCGATCCTGCAGCGTCTGGTCGGCGCGCCTGAGGGTGTACCAGAACACCTGGCCCAGGCCGGAGGTGTTGGGGCCCATCTCCGGCCGGCCGTAGCCCTCGGGGATGCGATCGGCCACTTCCTGCAGCCGTTCCATCACCAGCCGGCGGGCGAAGTAGATGTCCATGTCGTCTTCGAAATAGACCGAGACATAGGAGAGGCCGAACAGGCTCACCGAGCGGATCTCGGTCACGCCCGGCAGGCCGGCCATGCCCGACTCGACGGGGAAGGTGAGTAGCTGTTCCACGTCCTCGGCGGCCAGGCCCGGCGATTCGGTGTAGATGTTCACCTGCACCGGCGTCACGTCGGGGAAGGCGTCGATGGGAATGGTTTGCACGGCCCGCACGCCCAGAAAGGCGATCACCGCGAAGGCGATGATGACCAGGAACTTGTAGCGCAGCGAGATTTCGACCAGGCGGGTGAGCATGGGATTCTCCGGGTTGCGTCAGTGCGCGTCTTCGCCGATCCGGGATTTCAGCAGCAGCGACTTGAGCAGGAACACGCCGCGCACCGCGATGGTGTCGCCGGCCTCGAGGCCGGCGCGGATTTCGGTCCAGCCGGCCAGGGTCGGGCCGGTTTCCACCGGCCGGGGATGCAGTTCCCCGCCCTCCAGCCGGAAGACGGTGGGCGCGCCGTCCATCAGCACGACGGCCTCGCGCGGCACGGCCAGGCCGGTGCGGGGTTCGCTCACCGGCAGCAGGGCGGTGACGAACTGGCCGGGATGCAGGCGATCCTGCGCATTGTCCACGGCGATGCGGATGGCCAGGGTACGGCTGGCCTCGTCGAGCCGCTTGTGGCGCTGCACGATGCGGCCCGGCAGCCAGACGTCTTCCGCCAGGCCGATCCGCGCGGGCTGATCGTCGCGCACCCGGCGGGCCGTCTCCGGCCGGAGCCGGGCTTCCACCCACAGGCGCGATTCGTCGCTGATCTCGAACAGCACCCGGCCCGGTTCGATCACCTCGCCGAGGACGAAGCTGTCCGCGATGATGGTGCCGTCGAGGGGGCTGAGCAGGTCGAAACTGCCGTTGGCGCGGGCCGGATCGCCGGCCAGCAGCTTGCGGATCTGCGCGTCGGTCATGCCATAGGCGCTGACCGTGGCGAAGGCCCGCTGGCGGGCCACCTGGGCGGCGATGTAACGCTTTTCCGAGACCACCTTGCGGCCGAGCTTGCGCACCCGCTGCCATTCCCGTTCCGCCTCGATGAGCGCGCCCTGGGCATCGGCCATGGCCACGCTGGAGAGGGTGACCAGCGGCTGGTGCCGGCGCACCTGTTCGCCGAGCCGGGCATGGCGGGCGACCACCTGGGCGGCGATGCGCGGCGTGACCTGGGCCGTGCGGTAGGCGTCGAGACGGACCTCGCCGGGGGCCTCGGTCATCTCGCTCAGTTGCCGGTTTTCCACCCGGGCCGTGGCCACGCCCTGCGGGCGCAGGCTGTCGAGGGTCAGGCGCACCGTTTCTGCTTCATGGTCTTCCTCGGCCCGGGCCGGGCCGGAGAGCAGGCCCGGCAGGACCAGGGCGGCCAGCAGCAGGCCGGGGGCGCTTCGCGAACGGGTCGTCGTTTTCATCTGCACTTCCTCGAAAGGGTCGTCGTGTTCATTCCCGCTCCAGCACGCGCCGCGAGAAGAAGGCATAGAGCACGGGCAGCACGAACAGGGTCAGCAGGGTGGAAGTGATGATGCCGCCGACCACCACGGTGGCCAGCGGCCGCTGCACTTCCGAGCCCACGCCGCTGGAGAGCAGCATGGGGATCAGGCCCAGCGCCGTGGTCACGGCGGTCATCAGCACCGGGCGCAGGCGCGAGCGGGCGCCTTCGAACACGGCGTCGCGCAGGCCCAGGCCGCCCTCGCGCAGCACGTTGATGGCGTTGACCATCACCACGCCGTTGAGCACGGCGATGCCGAACAGGGCGATGAAGCCGATGGAGCCCGGCACCGACAGGTACAGGCCGGAGAAATAGAGCCCGGCGATGCCGCCGATCAGGGCCAGCGGCACGTTGAGCATGATCAGCAGCGCCTGGCCGGCGGAGCGGAAGGCGAAGTAGAGCAGCAGGAAGATCAGCGCCAGCGACAGCGGCACCACGATCATCAGCCGCGCCTGGGCGCGCCGCTGGTTCTCGAACTGGCCGCCGAAGACCACCGAATAGCCCGGCGGCAGATCCACTTCCTCGGCGATGCGCCGCTGCAGCTCGGCCACCAGGCCGCCCATGTCGCGGCCAGCCACGTTGGACTGGATCACCACCCGCCGTTGCACGTCGTCGCGCCGGATCTGCGGCGGCCCCGACTCGATGGCCACCCTGGCCACGTCGCCGAGCCGCACCCAGGCGCCGGAGGGGGCCAGCAACAGCAGGTTGCGGATCGCCTCCACGCTGCGGCGGT
>JALVBM010000507.1 GCA_027010665.1 Chromatiales bacterium | reverse complement strand
CCCGAGAATCTCATCCTCATTCGCACCAATGGCCCGCTGATCTGTCGCGGCCAGTTCACCCTGCTGGCGGCCAACGGCGAAGAGCTGGCCCGGGGCGAGGAAGAACTCTGGCTGTGTCGCTGCGGCGCATCCAAGAAGGCGCCGTTCTGTGACGGCAGCCACAAGAAGATCGATTTCGACGACGGCCTGGTCCCCGACGAGCGGGCCGAGGATCTGGCCGAGACCACCGGCCCTGTCACCATCACCTGCCGGGCCAACGCCATGTACGTGATCAAGGGGCCGGTGACCATCCGCAGCGAGGATGGCAGCTACGAGACGAAGCGCAGCAAGGCCGCCCTGTGCCGCTGCGGGGCCTCCGGCAAGAAACCCTTCTGCGACGCCAGTCACAAGACCACCGGCTTCGAGGTGGACTGATCGCCGGCTCGTCGTGCGCCCATCGGCGGGCTATACTCGGGCATTCCTTCAGGCTGTCCGAGGAGGCCGTCATGCTCGTCAACCTGGTGCACGTGCACGTGAAACCGGAACACGTGGACGACTTCATCGCCGCTACCCGCCGCAATCACGAGGCCTCGGTTCAGGAGCCCGGCAACCTGCGTTTCGATGTGATTCAGTCTGTCGAGGATCCCACCCGCTTCGTGCTCTACGAGGCCTGGCGCGACGAGGCGGCCATGGCCGCCCACAAGGAGACGCCACACTATCTCACCTGGCGTGAAACGGTCGCCGACTGGATGGCCGAGCCTCGCCAGGGGGTGCCCTACCGGGGCCTGTTCCCGGCCAGCGAATGAGTCGGTGATGGACGTTTCCACCCGTTTCGCGCCCTTCAACGTCGCCCGCCTGCCGCGCATCGCCTTCGGCGTCGGCGTGTTCAGCCGGCTGCCGGCGGTGCTGGCGGCCTACGGGACGCGGGTGCTGGTGGTCACCGGCAGCCGTTCCTTCCAGGCCACCGAGAACTGGGACTGGCTGAACCGGGAGCTGGACGACCACGGCTTTACCCGCTTCCACTGCACCGTGCCGGGCGAGCCCACCCCGGAGCTGGTGGACATGGCCGTGCAACAGCACGCCGGCGAGAACATCGACGTGGTGGTGGGCATCGGCGGTGGCAGCGCGCTGGATGCGGCCAAGGCCATCGCTGGCCTGCTGCGGGTCGGCGATTCGGTGATGGACTATCTGGAAGGCGTCGGCCCGGAGAAGCCGTACACCGGCCCGGCCGTGCCCTTCATCGCCGTGCCCACCACCGCCGGCACCGGCAGCGAGGCCACGAAGAACGCCGTGCTCAGCCGTCACGGCCCGGACGGCTTCAAGAAATCCTTTCGCGACGATCGACTGGTGGCCGAGCATGCGCTGGTCGATCCGGATCTGCTCATCGGCTGTCCGGCCGAGCTGATCGCCGCCAATGGCATGGATGCGCTGACCCAGCTCGTCGAATCCTGGACCTCGCTGCGCGCCAATCCCTTTACCGACGCCCTGGCCCTGAGCGGCCTGGAAGCGGCCCGCAACGGTCTCCTGCCCTGGTATGAAAACGCCGGCGGACCGGCCGAGATCACCGAGGCGCCCCGCAGCCGTATGGCCTACGCCTCGCTGATCTCCGGCATCACCCTGGCCCAGGTCGGCCTCGGCGCGGTGCATGGCCTGGCCTCGCCCCTGGGCGCCTTCTTTCCCATCCCGCACGGGGTGGTCTGCGGCACCCTCCTGGCCGAGGCCACCGACATCAATATCCGGGCCATGCGCGAGCGGGATCGTCACAACCCGGCGCTGGCCCGCTATGCCCGTCTCGCGGAAATCCTGCTGGAGACGCCATTGCGGGATCCGGAACAGGGCTGGACGCTGCTGGTCGGTCGCCTGCGGGCCTGGAGCGAGCATCTGCAACTGCCGCGCCTGTCCGCCTACGGCATCGGCGAAGGCGATCTGGATCACATCGTCGCCCACAGCCGCGGCAGTTCCATGCGCACCAACCCCATCGAACTGACAGACGCGGAACTGCGCGAGATCCTCGAGCGTCGTCTCTGACCATGCCTGCGGACGTTCCCGAGGCCGTCACCTGCCGACCCATCGGCGTCATCCGCTCGCCCTTCCGGGAGAAGTTCGGCATTCCCCGCCAGCCCGGACTCGCGCCGGCAGCGCGGGCCACCCTGGAGCCGGTCCCGCCCTTTGATCGCCCGGAGGCCTTCGAGGGGCTGGACGACTTCTCCCACCTCTGGGTACTGTTTCATTTCCACGCCACGGCACGCGAGACCTGGAAGCCCATGGTGCGTCCCCCCCGACTGGGCGGCAACCGGCGGGTCGGGGTGTTCGCCTCCCGCTCCATGTTCCGGCCCAATCCCATCGGCCTTTCCGTGGTTGCGCTCGAACGTATCGATCGCTCCGGTCCCCGTCCGGTCCTGCACCTGCAGGGCGTCGATCTGCTCGACGGGACGCCGGTGTTCGACATCAAGCCCTACCTGCCCTGGGTCGATGCCGTTCCCGATGCCCGTGCGGCCTATGCCGACAGCCGGCCGGGGACGCAGCTGCCGATCCGTTACTCCCCCGAAGCCCGGCAGCAGCTGATGGATGCGGCCGTTTCCCATCCGGCGTTCCCGACGCTGTTGGAACAGGTCCTGTCGCTGGATCCCCGTCCGGCCTACCGGACGTCGAGGGATGAACCGGGACGCCTTTACGGCATGCGTCTGGCCGGTTTCGACGTGCGCTGGAAGACGTCTGAAGCGGGCATCGAGGTGGTCTCCATCGAGCCCGAATGATGGCGGCATGACGAAGGCGGGTAACAAAGCGGAACGATAAAAAGAACGGTATTTTGCGGTTTTTCGTAAAAGCAAGATAAATCAATCGGATGGACAGCGTGTCAGATATGGCCTATGACCAATGAACAACTTGTAATCTGGACCGGATCTGATAGGCTGAAACTGTAAGTGCTTGAAAATATTATAACTTTCGTCGTAGAACATAGGGCATAGAATAAATCCGGCAGGGGGATTGCGCCATGAAGATGACAACACTGTTTCGCCATTTGCTGTTGAGCGGCCTGCTGGCCTTCTCGGGCTCGTCCCTTGCCATCACGCTGGAGCAGGCGACTGCCTATGCTTCCGGTTTCGGTTCCGGATTCGGCACGCTCATCGACATCTGGAAGGTATCGGAGTCGGGCAACGACAACGTGGACACGGTGGCCGCGGCGCTCGCGCGCAACGGGTGGGGTTCGGGCAGTTCGTCACAGCCGCTGACCGAAGACTTCAATGGTGTGTCCACCAAGCCGTTCGCCGTCACCGAACTGGCGCGCAACGAGGACTATATCTACCAGGACGGCCTGCTAAACGTCACCCTCTATCCCGAAGTGCTGTCCTCGCAGACCTCCGAGGCAAACGTCGGTCTGTGGGCCTATCTCGGCAAGGGAACCGTCGATGTACTGGCCGTTGCCTCGGCAGGTTACGTGGCGCTCTACGGCTACGACGCCGGTGCCAAGTACGGCGGCTGGACGACCGGTGACATCGCTGCCTTCCTCAATCCCGACAGCCCCAAGTATCAGGGCATGAGCCATATTACGGCCTACAGCATCAGCCCCGTGCCCCTGCCGGCCACGGCACCGCTGTTCCTGGCCGGTCTGCTGCTGTTCGGTTTTCTCAACCGCAAGCGCAGCCGCGCCTGATCCGCGCTTTCTGTCTTCAAGACCGGCCAGCCGCGAGAGCGCCTGGCCGGTCTTTCGTTTCCGGGCTGCGCATTTTCCGCAGGCATTGCCGGGTTGAAAATGACGCCGGCATCACCATCTTCCCTGCGCGGTCCGCTCGACGGATCGCATCCAAGTCATGTGCAACGTCAAGGAGATGCGAAAATGTCAGCAGAAAGCCTCACCCTGAAACCGCACAGCTACGACAAGCTGGGCATCCTGCACTGCGGCGTGCTGGAAGACTACACCGCGGTCTGCGCCGGCGAACTCCACAAGCTCGAGGACGGCGAGTCCTTCACCTTCGAGCGGGCCGGGGTAACGGTGAAGCGCAGTGGTGACGAGTTCGTCTTCACCAAACAGTGACCGACGGGCGGGAGGCCGTCACGGTCTCCCGTGTCGCGCCTTTGGCCGTTGCCGTGCCAGCCCGTGAGCCGCCCGGGTGCCGGCCAGCGTGGTGCGATCCGTGTGCCTGTCCCGGCACAGCGGTGAGAAGGAACGGGCATCCAGGTTTTCCGTAAAGCGCAGGAACAGGCCCAGGGCCGTGAGCAACATGGCGGCACTGGCGATGATGGCGACCGGATAGGTCAGATTGCCGGCCAGTTCCAGCTGACTGTACTTGATCACCATCAGCAGACCCTCCAGCACCAGCGCGATGCAGACGATGCCGACGAAGTGGGTCACGGTCCGGCGCAGGCTGGCCAGGCCCGCCTCGCTGGCGGCTTCCCGGTATTCGCGGTTGACCACCATGCCCAGTTCGAACATGGCCAGGGCGATGACGGCCAGGTTGATGGCCTTGACCAGGGCCTCGACGATGGCGCTCTTGCCCAGCAGTCCGCTCGCCAGGGCATGAATCGACAGGCCCGTGAGCACCAGGGCCAGCACGAGAAAGATCCCGGCAAAGACCAGAGCCATGTGCTGGCGATAGCTGGCCAGCAGGGGAGAGTGGGGCATGATGTCCTCCGGTTCGTTTCGTTGTCGCCAACGGCCAGGGCCGTCGGTGCGACGGTTGACCAGTACAGACATCCGACCCGCGAAACCCGCGATGAATTCCCCGGCGAGGTCAGCAATTGTCGGTTTCCGGCGCTGCGTCACAGGGCGAATGCCAAGGGCGTCCGCTGGCGAAGGCTTGCCGGAATGGCGATAATGCCCGTCTCGTCGTTCCGGAAACCGTGATGTTCCCTGCCGCGTCTCCCCTCGATTCCGCTCTCGCGCTCGAATCGGCCTTCCAGGCCGGCCTGCATCGCCTGCTGGCGCAGCGCCGTCTGGCCGGATACATCCTGTGTGCGGCCAATGCCGCGGCGGATCCGGCCGTGCGGGCTGCGCTCGGTGCGGCACTCGACGAGCAGGGCCACCATCATGCCCGCTGTTTCGCCCGGGACGGCTGCGCCGATGCCGGCGAGGAGGACCGCACGGTCTTCGCCGGCATGCTGGAACTGGGCGAGGCGGCGCTGGCGCCGACACAGGTGCGACATGCCGGGCCCTTCGAGGTCCAGTTCAACCGTCTGCGTGCCCTGCGTCCGCCCCGGGTGAGCCGCCTGGCGCCGGACTCGCTGTACCGGCCCTTCGATCCGGACGGATTCCATTTCAACCGGCCCTTCATGCTGGAGGAGCGTTTCTGGGAAGGCGATCTGGGTGGCCGAACGGTTTCGCTCTATTACAACAAGTATCCCTTCGCCCGTTGTCACGCCCTGCTGGTGCCGACGCGCGAGGCGGGCCTGCCCCAGTATCTCGATCGCGAGACCCTGGTCTGGGTGTGGGAGCAGGTTTCGCAGGCCGCAACCGGCTTGCCCGATCTGCTGCTGACCTACAATGCCTTCGGCGCCTGTGCTTCCGTGAACCATCTGCACTTCCATCTGTTGCGACGCGACACGCCCCTTCCCGCGATGGTGGCCGATACGTGGCCGGTTGCAATTCGCACCTTTACTGCGCCGGAAGCGGCCTGGGATGCCATCGAATCGTTGCATGCCGAATCCATCGGCTACAATCTGCTGCTCGCCCCGGGGCGCATCTGGATCCTGCCCCGCCGGCGCCAGGGCAGCGTACCCCTGCCGCCATGGAGCACCGGTTTCACCTGGTACGAGATGGCCGGGGGCGTGGTGACCACCCGCGAAGCCGACTATGCGGCGCTCACGGCAGACGCCATCTCTTCGGCCCTGGCAACCCATCACGTACCCTGGCCGGCCTGAACCAAGCCGGACCGGGGCTGTCCGAAGGATCATCCCGGCCGTTGGCCGCAACCGGAACCGAACCATGCTCAGGAAAAGCCTTCTTCATCGCTGGGTGACTGCCATCGGCCTGCTGTTCGCCAGCCTGCCCGTGTGGGCGCTCACCACCTTCGACGGCAAGCCGGCCGAGGTGTCGAACTACACCGGCGACGGCAAGTGGCTGGTAGTCATGATCTGGGCGTCCGATTGCCATGTCTGCAACAAGGAAGCCAGCCAGTACGTGGACTTCCATTTCGTGCATCACGACGACGATGCCCGCGTGCTCGGCATCAGCATCGACGGGCAGGCGAAGAAGGCAGAGGCCGAGAAATTCATCGAGCGCCACAAGGTGAACTTCCCCAACCTGATTGGCGAGCCGGGCGAGGTGGCCGAATGGTTCGCGCGGCTCACCGGCAGTCCCTTCGTGGGCACGCCGACCTTCCTGTTCTACGATCCCTCGGGCAAGCTGGTGGCCAAGCAGGTGGGCGCCGTGCCCACCGAACTCATCGAAGCCTTCATGGAACAGCAGGCCAGCGCGGAGAAACCATGAGCGAGAAGATGACCGTCCTGGTCAATGGCATTGCCCAGGTGGAATACCGTCGTGACGTGCCGCTCGAAGAACGCCAGCGCGCCTATCTGACGAAGATGGATGCGCAGATGGACAACGGCATTCCCCTCGACGGCGAGACCGTCGACCAGCCCGATCGCCTGCAGCGGGCCCGTTACGTGGCCCTGACCCTGGCCGAGGCCATCCTGCAGGACAGGGAAGCGGAGACCGCGGCCACCTGTTCCTGGCTGGCCGAACGTATCCCCGATCTGCAGCAGGTGCGCATCGACGCCGGCGAGGACGGGCAGGTGCGTGTCGAACTGATCTTCGATCGCCCTCTGGAGAACCAGGTCAAGGTGCAGTTCCCCATGCCCGGCGAGGAAACCCGCCACTGATACCATCCTCGTCGCGGACGGATGGTCCCCCAGCGAGATTGACCGCAGGAGCGGCGCCCTCGCCGCAAAAGGAA
>JALVBM010000506.1 GCA_027010665.1 Chromatiales bacterium | reverse complement strand
CGCGAGGCGCTGCTGCAGCGCCAGCGGGACTTCCGCCGCCCGCCGGGGCTGGTGGCCGACGGCCGGGACATGGGCACCGTGGTCTTCCCGGACGCCGAACTGAAGATATTCCTCACCGCCAGCGTTGAAAAACGCGCGGAGAGACGCTATAAACAGTTGATACAAAAGGGAATCGATGCTAACCTCGCCGACCTCCTGACGGAGATCGCCGAGCGCGACGCGCGTGACACCTCCCGTGCCGTGGCCCCGCTGAAGCCCGCCGAGGACGCGGTCATCCTGGATACGTCCGGGATGACCATCGCCGAGGTGCGCGACCGGGTGCTGGCCCTGTGTCGCGAGCGTTGTCATCTGTTCCCGTCATGAGACAGAGGGGGCCGTCGTGTGCGGCCATTTTCATCAACCAACCCGCGGCTTCGTGCCGCAAACCAACGTGGGTCATGTGACCCAAGGCGAAAATCAACATGAGCGAAAGCTTTGCAGAGCTGTTTGAAGAAAGCATAGCCAAGACCCAGATGCGTCCTGGCGCCATCATCACCGGCACCGTGGTCAAGGTGGACGACGACTTCGTCACCGTGAATGCCGGTCTGAAGTCCGAAGGGATCATTCCCATCTCCCAGTTTACCGACGAGAACGGCGAGATCAACGTCCACGTGGGCGACGCCGTCGAGGTCGCGCTGGATACCGTCGAGGACGGTTTCGGCGAGACCCGTCTGTCCCGCGAAAAGGCCAAGCGGGCCGAGACCTGGAAGAAGCTGGAAGCCGCCTACGAGGCCGGCGAAACCGTCAAGGGTGTCATCACCGACAAGGTCAAGGGTGGCTTCACCGTGGAGCTGGGCGACATCCGCGCCTTCCTGCCCGGTTCCCTGGTCGACATCCGTCCCGTGCGCGACACCGCGTACCTGGAAGGCAAGGAACTCGAATTCAAGGTCATCAAGCTGGATCGCCGCCGCAACAACGTCGTCGTCTCCCGCCGCGCCGTGGTGGAAGAAGAGGGCGGTGCCGAGCGCGAAGCCCTGCTGGCCAACATGCAGGAAGGGGCCATCGTCAAGGGCGTGGTCAAGAACCTCACCGACTACGGTGCCTTCGTGGATCTGGGCGGCATCGACGGCCTGCTGCACATCACCGACATGGCCTGGAAGCGGGTCAAGCACCCGAGCGAAATCGTCGATGTCGGCGACGAGATCGAGGTCAAGGTCCTCAAGTTCGACCGCGAGCGCATGCGCGTCTCCCTCGGCCTCAAGCAGATGGGCGAGGATCCGTGGGTCGACATCTCCCGCCGCTATCCGGTGGGCACCCGCCTGTTCGGCAAGGTCACCAACATCGCCGACTACGGCTGCTTCGTGGAGCTGGAAGAGGGCGTGGAAGGCCTGGTGCACGTCTCCGAGATGGACTGGACCAACAAGAACATCCACCCGAGCAAGGTCGTGCAGCTCGGCGAGGAAGTGGAAGTCATGGTCCTCGACATCGACGAGGAGCGCCGCCGCATCTCCCTGGGCATGAAGCAGTGCAAGGCCAACCCCTGGGAGCACTTTGCCGCCACCCACAACAAGGGCGACAAGGTCACCGGCACCATCAAGTCCATCACCGACTTCGGCATCTTCATCGGCCTGGAAGGCGGCATCGACGGTCTGGTGCACCTGTCCGACATCTCCTGGAACGTGCCCGGCGAAGAGGCCGTGCGCAACTATCACAAGGGTGAGGAGATCGAGGCCGTGGTCCTGTCCGTGGATCCGGAGCGCGAGCGCATCTCCCTCGGCATCAAGCAGCTGGAGAAGGATCCCGTCTCCAACTTCATCGCCGAGCATGCCAAGGGCAGCATCGTCAAGGGCACCGTCCGTGAAGTGGACGCCAAGGGTGCCGTGATCGATCTGGGCGACGGCGTGGAAGGCTACCTGCGCGCGTCCGAGCTGTCCCAGGATCGCGTCGAGGACGCCCGCACCGTGCTCAGCGTCGGCGACGAGGTGGAAGCCAAGTTCGTCGGCGTGGATCGCAAGAACCGCACCATTTCCCTGTCCATCAAGGCCAAGGACACCGAGGCCGAGCAGGAAGCCATCAGCGACTACAAGAGCGGCGCCACCCAGGCGACCACCACGCTGGGCGATCTGCTCAAGGAAAAGATGGAAAGCGGAGAGTAAGCGCCAGTCTTCGTGAACAACCCGGAAGGAAGGACGATGACGAAATCCGAACTGATCGATCGGCTCGCACAGAAACAGGTCCAACTGGCCTACAAGGACGTGGAACTGGCCGTGAAGACCCTGCTGGATCACATGGGCAACACCCTGGCCAACGGCGAACGGATCGAGATTCGGGGCTTCGGCAGCTTCTCGCTGCACTATCGTCCCCCCCGCATCGGGCGCAACCCCAAGACCGGCGAATCGGTACAGCTTGCCGCCAAGTACGTACCGCACTTCAAGCCGGGCAAGGAGATGCGCGAACGGGTCAACAACAGCATGGGCAAGGTGCCCATCGTCAACTGATCCGACGTTGTCACGACGCGAAACGAAACGGCATGTCCATCATGGACATGCCGTTTTTTTATCTGGAGGATGATGATCAGAATCGGGAATGAGCCCCAATACCTCTCCTGAACCTGCGCCCGATTCATGGCCATGAATCCGTTGATTGATGGTTGCGAGCCAGACATCTCTCTCTGCTGTACAGCAGGGCAATCTGCACGCGTGGTTCTGGTAACGATGCTGTGGCCGCAAACGCACGCACCCTGCAACCGGATCCCCATTCGCGTCCATTCGCGTCCATTCGCGGTTCCCCGCCTCCCGATTCCCTGTAAAATAATCCCGAACCCTCACGGAACCGGAACCATGCGCCGCATCCTCACCCTCTTTGCCATGCTCATCGTGGTCGTCGTCGGCATCCTGTTCGCTGTGCTGAACGCCGATCCGGTGGTCCTCAACTATTACTTCGGCAGCCGGGCCATGCCCCTGTCGCTGGTGCTGGTGCTGGCGATGCTGATCGGCGCCATCCTCGGTGTGCTGGCCTGCAGCGGGGTGCTGATGCGTCAGCGGCGCACCATCCACAAGCTGCGCCGCAGCGCCGAACTGGCCGAGAAGGAAGTGGAAAACCTGCGGGCGATCCCCATCCGGGACGAACATTGATGACCGCCGAGGCCCTCCTGTTCCTGCTGCTGCCCCTGGCGGCGCTCTCCGGCTGGTGGATCGGCCGCCGGCAGGGCAACGCCCGGCGAGAGGAGGGCGGTGTGCTGCCCGGCCGCTATCTCAAGGGCCTCAACTACCTGCTCAACGAGCAGCCGGACAAGGCCATCGATCTGTTCATCGAAATGCTCGACGTGGACACCGACACCGTCGAGACCCATCTCGCCCTGGGCAGCCTGTTCCGGCGCCGCGGCGAGGTAGACCGGGCCATCCGCATCCACCAGAACCTGATCGCCCGTCCCACCCTCAGCAAGGAGCAGCGGGCCCTGGCCCTGGCCGAGCTGGGCCAGGACTACATGCGCGCCGGGCTGCTGGATCGCGCCGAGACCCTGTTCCAGGAACTGGTCGAAAGCGCGCCCCATCGGGCAACGGCTCTGTACCAGTTGCGTGACATCTACGAACAGGAAAAGGACTGGGACAAGGCCATCGAGGTCATCCGGCGCCTCGAGCAGACCACCGGCAAGGGCATGCGCGACATCGTCGCTCACTACTACTGCGAGAAGGCCGAACAGGCCCGTCGCCAGGGCGAGAACGCCGCGGCCCAGAAACTGCTGAAGCGGGCCCTGACCGAGGATCGCCAGTGCGTGCGCGCCAGCCTGCTGGAAGGCGACATCGCCGCCGACAGCGGCGACTGGCGCGCGGCGGTGCGCGCCTACCGGCGCGTCGAGGAGCAGGATCCGGAATACCTGCCGGAAGTGGTCGAACCGCTGACCCGCTGCTACCGCGAACTCGGCCGCATGGACGAGATGGTCAGCTTTCTGCGCCGCAATCTCGCCGAGCACGGCGGCATCTCCCTGATGCTGGCGCTGGCCGAACTCATCCGCCAGGATCAGGGCGACGAGACGGCCGCCGATTTCATCAAGGAATCCCTCAAGGAACGCCCCTCGGTGCGGGGCATGGATCGCCTCATCGAGCTGCACCTGTCCGGCACGCCGGACGCCATCCGCGAAAAGCTCCAGGTGCTCAAGGACGTCACCGATCAGCTCATCGCCAACAAGCCCGTCTACAAGTGCCAGCAGTGCGGCTTCACCGGCCGGACCCTGCACTGGCACTGCCCCGGTTGCAAGAACTGGAATACCGTCAAGCCGATCCACGGCGTGGAAGGAGAATGAAGTGACCGACAGCCCCGTCATCGTGGCCCTCGATTTTCCCGCCGCCGAGGCGGCCCTGGCCTTCGTCGATCGCCTCAAGCCCGGCAGCTGCCGGCTCAAGATCGGCAAGGAACTGTTCACCGTCGCCGGCCCGGATCTGGTCCGGGAAGTGGTCGGCCGCGGCTTCGACGTGTTCCTCGATCTCAAGTATCACGACATTCCCAACACCGTTGCCCAGGCCTGCAAGGCCGCCGCCGGCCTCGGCGTGTGGATGCTCAACGTTCATGCCCTGGGCGGCCGGCGCATGATGGAAGCCGCCCGCGAGGCCCTGGAATCGGTCCCCAACCGTCCCCGCCTCATCGCCGTGACCATCCTCACCAGCATGGGCGCCGAGGACCTGGCCGAGATCGGCCTCCCCGGCGAACCCGCCGAACACGTCCAGCGCCTCGCCGCCCTCGCCGAAACCGCCGGCCTCGACGGCGTGGTCTGCTCCCCCCGCGAAGTCGCCATGCTCCGCGAAACCCGTGGCCAGGACTTCCTCCTCGTCACCCCCGGCATCCGCCCCGCCGGCAGCGACGTCGGCGACCAGAAACGCATCATGACCCCCGCCCAGGCCCTCCAAACCGGCTCCAATTACCTCGTCATCGGCCGCCCCATCACCCAGTCTCCCGACCCCGTCGCCGCCCTCGCCACCATCCACGCCGACCTGAAAACCTGATCCAAGCCCTGAAAAACCAGAATCCACCTGAAGAGCAGTCCCCCTCTCCCTCCGGGAGAGGGCCGGGGTGAGGGGATCAAATCCCGGAATTCATCCTCCGGGAGACGAAGCCAGGGATGGCGAAGGTAGAGCGAAGCAGGAAGCCAGAGCCGAGGGCC
>JALVBM010000505.1 GCA_027010665.1 Chromatiales bacterium | reverse complement strand
CCATGAGAAAGGCCAATGAACGGGAAATCAGACGCTTCAAGGAATTCCTGGACCGATCCTGACGACGCGCCGGAACTGGACAAAGCGTTCTTCGAGAAGGCGCAGTGGCATATCGGCGAGCGTCCGGTCTCGCGGGAAGAAGGCCGACAAGCCGTGCGGCGTGGTCGTCCCCGCAAGGCCAATCCCAAGATCCAGGTATCGATCCGTTACAGCGCCGAGGTGATCGAACATTTCCGTGCCACCGGTCGTGGCTGGCAGACCCGCATGGACGAAGCCCTCAAGCAGTGGATTGCAGAACACGGCAAGGATTGATTGAAGGATACAGGGATGTTTCCGTTCCTCCCAGGCAAACACGGAAACGCCCATATCCTCTGTGTTAAAATCACCAACACCAGCCTTCCCACGGCGAGTTCCCGACTTGGCAAACCTCACCCTGTACGCACGGACCCTGCGCCTTCACCAGTGGGTCAAGAATCTCCTGATTTTCGTGCCCTTCCTGCTTGGCTGGCAGCAGGTCGGGTGGCAGCCGCTGGGAAATGTGCTTCTGGCCTTCGTCGCCTTTGGTCTTTGCGCCTCGGCCAGCTACGTCATCAATGATCTGCTGGACCGCGAAGCCGACCGGCGCCATCCGACCAAGCGCAACCGGCCCATCGCCGCCGGCGCCATCGGTCACGGCACCGCGATCGGCCTTGCCGCCATGGCCCTGTTCGGCGGGCTTGGGCTGGCCGCCCTTGGCGGTCACAAGCTGCTGATGGTGGTCAGCGTCTATCTCGCCACCACCCTGGGCTATTCCTTCCTGTTCAAGTCCATTGCCATGCTCGACGTGGTGGTGCTCGGCTTCCTCTACACCCTGCGCATCATTGCCGGCATCATCGCCGCCGGGGTGGAGCTGTCCTACTGGATTCTGGTGTTCTCCATGTTCTTCTTCGTCAGCCTGGCGATGCTCAAGCGCTACTCGGAGCTGTACAACCTGCGCCAGCGGGAAGAGGAGAGCGTGCGCGGGCGGGGCTATTGCGCCCATGATCTGGAACTGATGTCGGCTCTTGGCACCGCCGCCGGCTACATTGCCGTGCTGATCATGGTTCTCTACATCCACGATCCGGTCATCGCCGAGAAGTACGCCCATCCCCAGTGGCTGTGGCTGGTCTTTCCGGCCCTGCTGTACTGGATCAGCCGCATGTGGCTCATCGCCCATCGCGGCGACATGAACGAGGA
>JALVBM010000504.1 GCA_027010665.1 Chromatiales bacterium | reverse complement strand
CGCCTGCAGGCCCTCGAGGCCGAAGGGCGGCTGATCCTGGCCGGCCCGCATCCGGCCATTGACAGCGAGGATCCCGGCCCGGCCGGCTTCACCGGCTCGCTGGTGGTGGCCGAGTTCCCCTCGCTGGAAGCCGCCCGGACCTGGGCCAATGCCGATCCCTATGTGCAGGCCGGCGTCTATGCCCGCGTTACCGTCAAACCCTTCAGGAAAGTGCTGCCCTGAACTTTCACTTCACCATCACAAGGAACCCGAAACCCATGCGCCAAACGAAACGCTCCCTGATTCTCGCTGCCGGCCTGCTGGCGGCGCTCCCGCTTGCCGGAACCGCCCGGGCCGCCGGCGACCAGCCGGTGGCCACGGTCAACGGCAAGCCCATCACCCAGAAGGTCTACGAGATGTACCTGCGCCAGCGTCAGCGCGAAGCGGGCAAGGCCGGCCAGCAGGTCAACCGCGAACAGGTCATCAACGAACTGGTCAATCGTGAGCTGCTCTACCAGGATGCCCTGAAGAACGGCATCGACAAGGATCCGAACGTGCAGTTCGCCATCGAACAGATGAAGCGCAACATCCTCATTCAGGGCAACGTGGCCCGCCTGAGCCGCGAACACCCCATTTCCGACGCCGATGTGAAGAAGGAATACGACAACGCCGTCGCGGCCATGAACAGCAACGAGTACAAGGCGCGGCACATCCTGCTCAAGACCGAGGACGAAGCCAGGGCCGTCATCAAGGAACTGGACAAGGGTGCCGTGTTCTCCGACGTGGCCAAGGCCAAGTCCATCGGACCGAGTGGCAAGGAAGGCGGCGATCTGGGCTGGTTCAAGCCCGATCAGATGGTGCCCGAATTTGCCGCGGCGGTGAAGAAGCTCAAGAAGGGCGAATACACGAAACAGCCGGTCAAGACCCAGTTCGGCTGGCACGTCATCAAGCTGGAGGACACCCGCAAGGCCGTGCCGCCTTCGTACAATGACGTCAGTGGCCAGCTCAAGTCCATGATGCGCACCCAGCAGTTGCAGGAATACGTCAACAAGCTGCGCAAGCAGGCCAAGGTGGACATCAAGAAATAGAAACCGGCCGTATGGTAAGGCAAAAAGGGGGATGCCTGGCATCCCCCTTTTTCATGCCGGATTGAAAAGCGGATTTTACGGCACGGGCATCACTTGATCGGTTCGAAGGAGAAGGACTGCCCGCCGATGGAAGCCTCGTACATCAGCCCGCCCTTGGTCATGGTGAAGACGGCCACGCCTTTGCTGTAGTCGGCCTTGGCCGCCGCGCCGGCGGTGATGGCCACGGCCGACGCCTCGGCGCTGAACTCGAGATTCCCGGACTTGAACCGATCGAAGGCGGCCTTGTCCTTGAAGAAAATGATTTCCGAGAATACCTGGCCGCCAAGCTGGAAGCCGATAGTGGCCTGTACCAGTTTGGCCCGCCCGATCACCTTGCCGTTGCGATAGACCAGACCATTGCCGTAGGCGCCGCCGATGCCGATTCCGCCCTTGCCCACATGGGGAAAGATGACATAGGCATAGGCCTTGTCGAAGAAGCGCTTCATGCCCGGATCCTTCTTCAGGAACAGCGCCTTGGCCTCCTCGGCCGCCTTGATTTCGTTCTTTTCCTTGTCCGGATCCCATCCTGCCCGGGCCTGAACGGCCAGCGACAGCAACAGAACCACGAAGAAAAATCGGCCGATCGCGATCCGCATGTCATGTTCCTCTTGTCGGCGGGTGACAACCTTCACCTTGCCGGCTGAACCGCAGGTTTGCAATGGTCTATGTGCACAAAAATGATCAGGACATGAGCACCGTTCAGACCGCGCCGTGTTCACGCAGCAGTTTCAGAAAGGCGGCCTCGTCGAGCATGGGCACGCCGAGTTCGCGCGCACGCTCGGCCTTGGAACCCGGATCCTCGCCCACCACCACGTAGTCGGTCTTGCGCGACACGCTGCCACTGACCCGGGCGCCGAGCTGGCGCAGCTTCTCCCTGGCCTCGTCGCGGGTCATGCTCGACAGGGCGCCGGTGAGCACGAAGGTCTTGCCGGCCAGTGGCAGCTCCTCGGGCTTCTTCGGGGTGATGTCGGGCCAGTGCACGCCGGCCTCGCGCAGACGCCGGATGACGTCGCGGTTGTGTTTCTGGGCGAAAAACTGGCGGATGCTGGTCGCCACGGCCGGCCCCACGTCGGGCACGGCCATCAGTTCCTCCTCGCTGGCACTCATCAGCGCCTCGAGGCTGCCGAAGTGCTCGGCCAGGGTCTGGGCGGTGACTTCACCCACGTCGTGAATGCCCAGGGCATAGAGGAAACGCGGCAGGCTGGTGGACTTGCTCTTCTCGAGCTGGGCCAGGAGGTTGTCCGCCGACTTGGGCCCCATGCGCTCCAGGCCGATCAGTTGCTCGCGGGTCAGCGAATAGAGATCCGCCGGATCCCGGACCAGTCCCTTGTCCACCAGCTGATCGATCAGCTTGGTGCCCAGTCCCTCGATGTCCATGGCCCGGCGCGAGGCAAAGTGTTCCAGCGCCCGCTTGCGCTGGGCCGGGCAATAGAGGCCACCGGTGCAGTAGGTGACCGCCTCGCCCGGTGGCCGGTAGGTGGGCGAACCGCACACGGGGCACTTGTCGGGCAGACGAAACTTCTTCAGACGCCCCTTGCGACGTGACTTGACCACGCTGACGATCTGCGGAATCACGTCGCCGGCGCGACGTACCACGACCCAGTCGCCGATGCGTACGTCGAGGCGATCGATCTCGTCCTGATTGAACAGCGAGGCCGAGGAGACGGTCACGCCGCCGATCCGCACCGGTTCGAGTTTGGCCACCGGCGTCAGGGCACCGGTGCGGCCCACCTGCACCTCGATGTCGATGACCCGGGTGATCTCCTCGTGGGCCGGAAACTTGTGGGCCAGCGCCCAGCGCGGCGCCCGGGCCACGTATCCCAGCTTCGCCTGCCAGTCGAGCCGGTCCACCTTGTAGACCACGCCGTCGATCTCGTAGGGCAGGCTTTCCCGTTTTTCCTGCATGGCCTTGTGATAGGCCAGACAGCCTTCGATGCCCTCGACCACGCGGGCCTCGCGGTTCACGGGCACCCCCCACTCGCGCAACCGGTCCATGATGTGGCTGTGGCGATCGGGCAGCGTTCCGCCTTCCACCTTGCCCAGGCCGTAGGCGAAGAAGGTCAGGGGCCGGCTCGCCGTGACCTTGGGATCGAGCTGGCGCAGGGACCCGGCCGCGGCGTTGCGGGGATTGGCGAAGATCTTCTCGCCCTTGCGCCGCTGTTCGGCATTGAGTTTCTCGAAGCCTTCCTTGGTCATGATCACCTCGCCGCGAACCTCCAGCGTGGCCGGCCAGCCACTGCCGCGCAGGTGCAGGGGGATTGCCTTGATGGTGCGCACGTTGGCCGTCACGTCCTCGCCGGTGTAGCCGTCGCCGCGGGTGGCACCCTGCACCAGGCGCCCGTGCTGATACATCAGGCTCACGGCCAGGCCGTCCAGCTTGGGCTCCACCGCATAGTCGATGATCTCGACGCCCAGGATTTCCCGGGCCCGGCGATCGAACTCGATGGCCTCCTCGTCGCTGAAGGCATTGTTGAGCGAGAGCATGGGCACTTCGTGCCGGACCTCGCCGAATTCCTTGCGCGGCGCGGCGCCCACGCGCTGGGTGGGCGAGTCGGGCGTGACCAGCTCGGGGTATTTCGCTTCGAGTTCCTGCAGCTCGCGCATCAGCCGGTCGTATTCGGCGTCGCTGATCTCGGGCTGGTCGAGCACGTAATAGAGATAGTTGTGGTGCTCGATTTCCTTGCGCAGCGCCTCGACACGCCGGCGGATCTCGGCGGGGACGCTCACGATGCAGGGCTCCGTTGGCGGCGCAGGCCGGCCATCTTCTGCCGGAAGCGGAAGTTTTCGATGGTCTCCTTGAGATGCCCGATGGTCTGCAGGGTGAGCACGCTGCGGGTCTCGTCGCACAGATCGCCCCCGAGGCGATCGGCCAGGGTGCGGCCGAGCTGCAAAACCTTGTCGAAGGCGGCCCGCCCTTCCAGCGGCCCCGGCAACTGCATGAACAGGGACAGGCCGGGAGTCTCCAGCTCGGCCAGGTGTTCGATGTCGAACCGGCCGGGCTCGACGGTGTTGGCGATGCTGCACAGGGGACGCCCGCCGGCGGCACCTTCGGGATGGTAGTGGAAGATGTTCATCTCGCCGAAGACGAAGCCGTTGTCTTTGAGCGCGGCGAGGATGTCGAGACCGTGAAAGCGCGCCGGGGGCCGGGCCATGATGTTGAGGGCAATGATCAGGGGTTCGCCGTCCGGGGCTTCCTCCTCGGGAATCGCGGTAATCGGACCCAGTCCGTCCACGTCCGGCTCGGCCGCACCGGCGGTTGCCTGCAGGGCGGGGAGATCGGTTTCGTCGAGATCGGCCAGGGCATCACTGCCGGGCGTTTCGGCTGTCCGGCCGCGCGCCAACCACTGTTTCAGGCGTGACAACAACATGGGGATCCAGCGTTTGCTCCGGTAATGGAGAACCAGGCCGCCGATCAGCAGCAGCCCCAGTACCAGCAGGATGACTCGCAGGTTGTCCATTTCCGTCTCGCCTCCCGAGGAGGAACCGGGCCGGGCTGGCGTCAGACGGCGGCCATCTCCACGGCTTCGTCGATGTCCACCGCCACCATGCGGGAGACACCGGGTTCGTGCATGGTCACGCCAATCAGGTGTTCGGCGATCTCCATGGTGATCTTGTTGTGGGTGATGAAGATGAACTGGGTGCGATCCGACATCTCCTTCACCATGTCGCAGAACCGGCCCACGTTGGCATCGTCCAGCGGCGCATCCACCTCGTCGAGCATGCAGAAGGGCGCGGGATTGAGTTCGAAGATGGCGAACACCAGGGCCACGGCCGTCAGCGCCTTTTCCCCACCCGAGAGCAGATGGATGGTGCTGTTGCGCTTGCCCGGCGGACGGGCCATCACGGTCACGCCGGTATCCAGCAGTTCCTCGCCGGTCAGTTCCAGATAGGCGTGGCCGCCGCCGAACAGGCGCGGGAACAGGCGCTTGAGGCCGGCGTTGACCTTGTCGTAGGTCTCCTTGAAGCGGGTGCGGGTCTCGCGGTCGATCTTGGCGATGGCCGCCTCCAGGGTCTCCAGGGCCTGGGTGAGATCGGCGTTCTGGGCGTCGAGGTATTCCTTGCGCTCCGACTGCTGCTCGTACTCCTCGATGGCCGCGAGGTTGATGGGGCCCAGCCGGGCGATGCGCCCTTCCAGTTCCTCGAGCCGGGTCTGCCAGCCTTCCTCGTTGGCCTCCTCCGGCATCTCCTCGAGCAGGGTTTTGAGTTCGAATTCGGATTCGCGGATCTGTTCCTCGAGCGTCTGGCGCCGGACCCGGGTCTCCTGCTGGTGCAGGCGGATCTGCTCGAGGCGTTCGCGCACGGCCTGCACGGCCTGCTCGGCGGTACTGCGTGCCTCCTCGAGCTGGCGCATCTCGTGCTCGATGGTCTGCAGGTGCTGGCGGGCCTCGGCCAGCTCGGCCTCCACCGCGACCCGCTGTTCGAGAAGGGTCTCGAGTTGCCGGTTCATGTCCGCCAGGGGCGCCTCGCCCTCGGCCAGAGCCTTTTCCAGTTCGCCGCACCGGCGGTTCTCCTGTTCCAGCTGGGCCTCGAGCCGCTGCAGGGCCTGGCGGGTGGAGGCCAGCTCGGTCTCCAGGGTCTGGGCCTGGAGCTTGATCTCGTGGGCCTGGTTGCGGGCCTCCTGGGCCCGGCCGCGGGCCACTTCCAGGGCCTCGCGCAGGCTCTCGCGGCGGGCCTGCAGTTGTTCGCGCTGCTGTTCCAGATCGCCCATGCGCCCGACCGCTTCCTCGAGGGTCCGGCGGGCGGCCTGCAGGGCCTCGTTGTCGGTTTCCATCTGCCCGCGCAGTTCGTGCAGCTCCGCCTCGAGCTTCGCGTGACGATCGCGGGCCTGGGCCAGCTGGCTCTGACGGGCCTGCAGGCGCGACTGGGCCTCGGCGTGTTCCCGGTTGGCCTGGTTGTAGGCCGCCTGCACGCTGTCGCGCTCCATTTCCAGTTCGTGCAGCCGGCTGCGATCGCTCTCCAGTTGTTCCTGGAGTTCCAGTGCCTGGCGGGAGAGCGTCTCGATCTCGGCGGCCAGGGCCTTGAGTTCCTGTTCGCGGCGCAGGATGCCGGCCCGGGCGTCGGCGTCGCGCACCACCCGCAGCCAGTTGCGGCCCAGCCAGATGCCGTCGCGGGTGACCACCGATTCCTCGGCGGCCAGTTGCGCGCGCAGGGCCAGGGCCTCGCTCAGCGTCTCGGTCACATACACGCCGCCCAGCAGGGAATCGAGCGGCCAGGGCGCGCGGATGCGGTCGGCCAGGCGCGGCGCCTTGTCGTGTGCGGTCGCGGCCGGATCGCCGGCGGTGGTGTCGAACAGGGTCAGGGTGCCCTCGTCGAAGTCGCCGAGCACGCCGGCCAGCGGATCCACGCCTTCCACGCACACCGCTTCGAGGTGCTGGCCGAGCACGCATTCGGCCGCCTGCTCCCAGCCGCTGTCCACTTCCAGTTCCTCGGCCAGACGGGGAGCGTCCTGCAGGTGTTCGCGGCTCAGCCACTGGCTGACGGCGCCCGCCTCCTTGCCCAGGGCCGCCTGTTGCAGCGCATCCAGGGAGGCGCTGCGCCCGCGCAGATCCTGCAGACGGCTGCGCAGCTCGTCGAGCTGGTGGGACCGCTGGTGGGTGGTCTCGCGCAGCTCGGCGATGCGGGCCTGATGGGTCTCCAGGGTCTGCTGGGCCCGGGCCACGGCCTGTTCGGTCTCGTTCAGCTTCTGCTGCAGCGCGGCGATCTCCCGCTCGATGGTCTCGGGTGAGGATTCGGACAGTTCCTGCTGCAGTTTCTCGCCCCGTTGCTGGAGCTGGGCCAGGCGCTGCTCCA
>JALVBM010000503.1 GCA_027010665.1 Chromatiales bacterium | reverse complement strand
GGAATGCTGTACTCCAGCAGGCGGCGGACCCGTTTCATGCCGCTGCTGATGTGCTGTTCGATGTCGCTCATGCTGATTTCGCCCTCCCCTCGCCCGGCGGCCATGTTGACCACGAGGCAGATGCTGGCATAGCACAGTTCTAGTTCACGGGCGAGCACGGCTTCGGGCATGCCTGTCATGCCCACGATGTCGCAACCGTCCCGTTCAAGGCGGTCGATTTCGGCGGCGGTTTCCAGGCGGGGTCCCTGGGTGGCGGCATAGGTACCGCGGTCGAACACCTTGAGGCCGGCCGGTTCCGCGGCCGCGATCAGTGCCTGGCGCAGTTCGGAGCAATAGGGTTCGGTGAAGTCCACGTGCACGACCGGATCGTGGTCGTTTTCGTAGAAGGTGTTCTTTCGCGACCAGGTGTAGTCGATAAGCTGATCGGGGATGACCAGGCTGCCGGCCTCCAGATCGGCGCGAATACCGCCGACGGCGTTGACGGCGATGACCTTGTCTGCGCCCGCTTCCTTGAGTACCCAGATGTTGGCGCGGTAGTTCACGGCATGGGGCGGAATGGTGTGTCCGCTGCCATGACGCGGCAGGAACAGGACGTCGTGGCCGGCGAACCTGCCGCGAATCAGGATGCCGGAGGGTTCACCATAGGGCGACTGGGCCACTTCACGGCCGGTAATTTCCAGTCCGTGAAGCGAGGTGAGACCGGTGCCTCCGATGATGGCGATCATGGACATGGTTGGTTGGGTCCTCGATGAATTCGGGTTGGATGAACGAAATTGATGAAGTGGAAAGTCTGAAGCTTGTCCATTCCGGGATGCTTCCTTGGTGGAAGATAAATTTACATTCCCTTCACCGCATAAATCCCCGCCATATTGCGCAGATAGCCCTTGTAGTCCATGCCATAGCCGAAGACATAACGGTCGACGACCTGAATGCCTACGTAATCGGTGCGAATGCCCTGTTTTCGTTCGTGCTGCTTTTCAACCAGGACGGCCGTGAATACCCTTCTGGCACCGCGTTGTCGGCAGTAGTCGACGATGGCGGCGAGGGTCACCCCCTCGTCGAGTATGTCGTCGAAGACGATGATTTCCCGATCGGCAAAGTCGATTCCCGGTTCGGTCTGCCAGGCCAGTTCGCCGCCAGTGGTCTCGTTTCCATAGCGGGTGGCGTGTATGTAGTCCACCTGCAGGGGGAAGTCGAGGCGGGTGAGCAGATGACCGGCAGGGATCAGGGCACCGGTCATCACCACCAGGAAGACGGGATTGCTGTCGGCATGGCGGGCGGTGATTTCTGCGGCCAGACGATCCAGTTCCCGTTCCACCTCCTCCCGGGTATGCAGGCAGTCGGCCTCGGCGGCCACTCGGCGGGCTTCATCGGGGGTGATGCTCATCTGTCAGCCGGAATGGGTGATTCGCCATCGTCAACAATGCGCAGGGGATCAGGCAGGTGGACGGTGGACGTCGGGAAGGCGATTTCGGCGCCGTGATCGGCGATGATCTCGCTGATCTTGAACAGAACGTCCTGCTTGATTTCGTGGTAACGGATCCAGTTGGTCGTTTTCGTAAAGGTGTAGACAAAGAAATCCAGGGATGAAGGCGCGAAACTGTTGAAGTTGACGATCATCGTCTGATTCTGATCGATTTCCGGATGAGTCTGCAGCATCTTCTTTACGTCGGCGACGATGGCAGGCAGTTTTTCGATGTCGTCGTAGCGGATACCGATGGTCTCGTAGATGCGTCGATGGGTCATGCGCGAGGGATTCTCCAGCGCGATGCTGGTGAACACGGAATTGGGCACGTAGAGTGGTCGCTTGTCGAAGGTGCGGATCTGGGTGGTGCGCCAGCCAATCTTCTCCACCGTGCCTTCAATGTCCTTGTCGGGCGAACGGATCCAGTCGCCGATGGCGAAGGGACGATCGAGATAGACCATCAGGCCGCCAAAGAAGTTGGCGAGCAGATCCTTGGCGGCAAAGCCTACGGCAATGCCGCCGATGCCACCGAAAGCGAGAATGGCGGAAATGTTGACACCGAGGGTCTGCAGGATGACCAGCGTCGCCGTGATCAGCACCGAGACCCGCAGCAACTGGCTGATGGCGCTGGCGGTCGTCTTGTCCACCGGTGTGCCGGCAAGTTCCTGTTCGTGCAGGATGTTGCGCTCCATGTAACTGATGAAGCGGATCAGGAACCAGGTGATAGTGACCATGATGCCCACTTCGCGCACCAGTTCGGCAGCACCGACCTTCATGATCTGCAGGGCAAAGGCCAGGCCCAGGATCCAGATGAGCAGGGTCAGGGGCCTGCGGACGGCATGAATGAGCGCATCGTCCCAGCGGTTGTGGGTCTTGCCGAGCTGTTTCTGGATGCGGCGCAGAATGCGCTTCTGGATGAAGTCCACCAGCAGGGCGATAAAGACGATGGCGAAGATCTTGACGATCCAGAGCTGCTCGCGATCGAACTGATCGAGCCATTGGCGGATGTCGTCGAGGGAAATCATGCGCTGTTCTTTTTCTGTTATCTGTTCTCGGCGGCAAGCGGCGTCGCCTGGAAACCGGCGTCCTCAGAAATCGAACGCCAGGGTGGGATCATCCTGATATTTTTCCAGGGTTGCAACCGCTTCCTGCCATTTGCCCATGCTGTGGAGCTGCTGGCGGCTGATTTCGTGGCGGCCATGCAGGCGGGCCAGGCGCAGGTGGCTGACCGGATCCCGGGGATCGCCGATGTGTTCCACCACTTCCAGCGCGCCTTCCCGGTTGTTGCAGACCAGCAGCATGTCACAGCCGGCCCGGCGCGCCAGTTCGGCACGTTCGGCAAAGGTGTCGGCGCCGACGGCGGCCCCGGCCATGTTGAGATCGTCGCTGAAGATGACGCCCTGAAAGCCCAGCCGCTTGCGCAGGATTTCCTGCAACCAGTATTCGGAGAAGCCTGCCGGTCGCGCATCAACCTTTGGATAGACCACGTGGGCCGGCATCACGCCAGCCAGGCCCGTGTGGACCAGACGTTTGAAGGGAACGATGTCGTGCGCATAGATGTCACGGTACTCACGTTCGTCCACCGGCGCATCGGTATGAGAGTCGGCCGCCACGGCGCCGTGGCCCGGGAAATGCTTGCCGGTAGCCGCCATGCCGGCCTCGTGCATGCCCTTGATCCAGGCACGACCCAGTTCGGTGACCACGTCGGGATCGGCATGAAAGGCCCGATCACCGATGACTTTGCTGATACCGTGATCCACGTCCAGCACCGGTGCGAAGCTGAAATCGATGCC
This sequence comes from Chromatiales bacterium, assembly GCA_027010665.1. Classification (GTDB taxonomy): domain Bacteria; phylum Pseudomonadota; class Gammaproteobacteria; order UBA6429; family Thiohalophilaceae; genus JALSSV01. The sequence continues at coordinate 3,640 of JALVBM010000503.1, read as the reverse complement.
GACCGCGCGCAGTTCCACCGCCATGACCCACGCAGCCAGTTCAGCCAGTCGCCGTCCCCGATGGGGATCCTGATCGTAGACCTGACCAATGTGGCCGGCAGCCGGGATCAGGGTAAAACCGTCCCGGAAACGCTGTACGCGTCCGCCCTCGTGATCCACGGCAATCAGCAATCGGGGACTGCGCAATTCGTGAATGCTCAAGACCAGCGCTTCGAGCTGATCCACCGAGCGGAAATTGCGCGTGAACAGGATCACACCGCCCACGCCCGGATGCGTGAGCAATTCCCGTTCCTCGGGCGTGAGTTCCACGCCCTCGAGATCGAGCATGATGGGGCCAAGCGACATGGGGGCGCTGTCCTGCCTCTATTCGTGGATCCGGACGCGGGTGCCCACGGGCACGGCGTCGAAGACCCGGATTACATCATGATTTCGCATCTTGATACAGCCGTGAGAGCCCGGAATGCCAAGTGGGTCCTCATCGGGACAGCCGTGGATGTAGATGAAGCGGCGCATGGTATCCACCTCACCGAGGCGGTTGCGGCCCGGTTCCAGGCCGCTGAGCCAGAGGATGCGGGTGAGTATCCAGTCCCGATCGGGATGGGCAGCGGCCAGTGCCGGCGAGTAGATCTCACCGGTGGGCCGTCGGCCCACAAACACCGTGCCGGGCGGCAGTCCGGCACCGATCCGCGCCCGGATGACGTGCCAGCCGCGGGGGGTCTGCTCGCTGCCGAAGCGTTCGCCGGGGCCGTTGCGGGCGGTGGAGACGACGAATGTCTCCCGGCGACCGTCGTCGTGGACGAGGGTCAGGATCTGCCGGCCGATGTCCACGTCGAGGTGCACGGTTTCAGCTCCATTCCCGGAAGGGGTGCTTGCGCAGTTCGGTATTGTAGTAGCGCGGATCGTCCGAGACTTCCTTTCCCACCCAGGGCGGGCGCACGAAGGCCTCGTGCTCGTCGGACAGCTCGATCTCGGCCACCACCAGGCCGGCATTGGCGCCTTCGAAGACATCCACCTCCCATTCGTGACCCTCGAACCAGACCGGATAGCGAACCTTTTCGATCAGCGGCTTTGCACACAGGGTTTCGAGCAGGACGCGCGCATCGGCGACCGGGATCGGATACTCGAACTCCTGGCGGCGCACACCCAGGGTACGACCCTTGATATTGAGATTGGCCTGATGGCCGCTCAACCGCACCCGCACCGAAGCCAGCCCCTCGCCGACCAGGTAGCCCTGACGAATGGGCATCCCCTCCCCGGCCGTCTGGCGCCAGCTGTCGTCGGTGACGAGGAACTTGCGTTCGATTTCGATGGGCATGGTTATGGTTGTGGGCTTCGAAAGGCGCGGTGGGAAGAACACGGAGGACACGGAGACACGGAGGGCACGGAGATGGTGTAAATGCAGGCTGCGTTGTCGCAGCAACTCACCAATGACGGCCAGGTCTTGTTGCGGTAATGGTCCTTTCGCGGCTGAGCGCCGCTCCTACAAAAAAGCATTCTCTGTGTCCTCCGTGTCTCCGTGCCCTCTGTGTCATTTCCAGTGAAAAAGTCGAAGTCGCGTTCCACTCACCCCTCCCGCGTGAACAGGGCGATGGATTCGACGTGGGCGGTGTGGGGGAACATGTCCATCACGCCGGCCTGTTCGAGAGTATAGCCGTGTTCGTGGACGAGGATGCCGGCGTCGCGGGCCAGGGTGGCCGGGTTGCAGGAGACGTAGACGAGGCGTCGGGCGCCGGTGGCGGCCACGAACGGGAGGATTTCCACGGCGCCGCTGCGGGGCGGGTCGAACAGGATCCGGTCATAGTGCTGGCCGCGCAGCCAGGGGGCATCGGGATCGGGCTCGAACAGGTTGGCGACGTGGAAGGTGACGTTGTCGATGCCGTTGCGTTCGGCGTTCTCGCGGGCGCGCTGGACCAGACCCGCTTCCCCTTCCACGGCGACGATGTCGGCGCCGCTCCGGGCCAGGGGCAGGGAGAAGTTGCCGAGGCCGCAGAACAGTTCCAGTACCCGTTCGCCCGGTTCGGGGGCGAGCAGATCCAAGGCGCGCCCGACCATCCGGCGGTTGATTTCGGCGTTGACCTGGGTGAAGTCGGTGGGCCGAAAGCGCAGCCGCACGTTGAATTCGGGCAGGGCGTACTCCAGCGGCGGTACGTCCGGATCAAGCGGTTGGGCGGTGTCGGGACCGCCGGGCTGCAGCCAGATCTGGAAACCGCTCTGTTCGCCGAAGGCGGCGAGTCTGGCCTGATCCGCTTCGTTCAGGGGATCGAGATTGCGGAACACCAGCGCGGCCTGCTCGTCACCGATGGCCACCTCGATCTGGGCAATCCGGCTTTTGGCCTCGAGGCTGCCGATCAGTTCCGAGAGCGCCTCAAGACGATGACCGACACGCGGATCGAGAACTTCACAGGAACGCATGTCGGCCAGGTACTGGCTGAACTTCTCGCGGAAACCGACCAGCACCCGGCCCTTCTTCGGCACGTTGCGCACGCCCAGACGCGCCTTCTGGCGGTAGCCCCAGACGGGGCCGGTCAGGGGTTCCAGCCAGTGTCGGGGGGCGACCTTGCCGATGTGTTCGAAGGCCTCGGCCAGGGTCTGCTGCTTGAACCGGATCTGCGCCTCGGGCGCCATGTGCTGCAGGCTGCAGCCGCCGCACAGGCCGTAGAAGGCGCAGGCCGGCTCGACCCGCTCCGGCGCGGGATCGGCGATTACCGCCTCGGCGATGCCGGCATCGAAACGCTTGCCCACCGAACGGTAGCGCATGCGCACCGTCTCGCCCGGCAGGGCGTTGTCCACGAACACGGTCTTGCCCTCGATGCGGGCAATGCCCCGCCCTTCGTGGCTCAGGGATTCGATGGTGGCGGTGACCGGCTCTTCCGGCAGCCGCTGGCGGCGACGTCGACGACCCACGGGCTCACTCCGTCTCCGGCCAGTTGGCCAGGAACTGGTCGAAATGGGGCTTGTTCTCGGCCTTGAGGGTCTCGCGCACCCGCTGCAGTTCGTCCCGATACTCGCCGGGGGTGAGGTTGCCGTTGACCATCTCGAAGCGCAGCCAGACCAGATAGGTATTGAGCACGTCGGTCTCGCAGTAGTTGCGGATCCCGGCCAGATCGCCGGCCAGGTAGCTGTCCCACACGGCCGCGCCGCTCATGCCCATCTTGCCGGGGAAGCCCAGCAGGGTGGCCACCTCGTCCAGCGGTGCCACGGCGCGCATCTCGTAGCCGGAAATCACGTCCATCAGATCGGTGTGGCGGCGGTGATAGCGGCTCAGGTAATTGTTCCAGCGGAAACTCTGATCGGTGTCGCCCGTCTCCCAGTAGCGGGGCGCCGGAATGCCGTGCAGCAGGGAACGGTAGTGCAGCACCGGCAGATCGAAGCCCTTGCCGTTCCAGGAAACGATGGTGGGCACGTATTTCTCGATGCCGTTGAAGAAGCGCTCGATGATCTCCTTCTCGGAGGCGTGCTCGTCGCCCAGCGACCACACCGCCAGCCGGTCGCGGCTGCGCAGGACCACCGAGATGGCCACCACCTTGTGCAGGTGCAGGCGCAGGAACTCGTTGCCGGTCTCCTGCCGACGCTTGTGGAACATGACGTTGGCCACTTCCTTGTCGGACAGGCCCTCGAGGCCGTAGAGGCGCCGGCCGCC
>JALVBM010000502.1 GCA_027010665.1 Chromatiales bacterium | reverse complement strand
CCGCCCTCGCCTACAGGGAGGCGACCTCCTGCCATTCCTCGTCGCTGAGGAGCTTGTTCACGTCCACCAGGATCAGCAGTTCGTCGCCGCGGCTGCACACGCCCTGGATGTACTTGGAGCTTTCGTCGTTGCCCACGTTGGGGGCGGTCTCGATTTCCGAGGCCCGCAGATCGGCCACTTCGGCCACCGAGTCCACCAGGATGCCGACCACGTTGTTGTCGGCCTCGATGATGACGATGCGGGTGTCGTCGTCGGGTTCGCGCTCGGGCAGGCCGAAGCGCAGGCGGGTGTCGATGACGGTGACCACGTTGCCGCGCAGGTTGATGATGCCGAGCACGTAGTCGGGCGCACCGGGGACCGGCGCGATCTCGGTCATGCGCAGGACTTCCTGCACCTGCATGACCTTGATGCCGTATTTCTCGTTGTCCAGCCGGAAGGTCACCCACTGGATGACGGGATCGTTGTCTACCTGGGCCAGTTCTGTCATGCCGCGGTCTCTCCTCTGCGGTTCCGGGGCGTCGGGTTTCCGACGCGCCCCGCGGGGCTATGGAATGGGTTGCAGGAAACATGCCATGCAGGCACGGGGCCGGATCGCCCGGTTCCGTCGATCACATCGGCGCGGATCGGGAATTCTTGATGGTATGGGGGTGAAAAAGCCCTATTCCTCGCCGCTGGCGAGCTTCTCGGCGAAGGCGTCGGTGTCGATGAGGGCGCACATGTGGTCGATGACCGTGCCCAGCAGCCAGCGGCGGCGGGTGCGCTCGGAGCGCCAGCGGACCTGGTCGTGACGCAGGGTCACCACCTCTTCCACCGCGTCGCAGGCCAGGCCCCAACGGCCGCCACCGATGAGCACGATGCGGGTGACCCGCGTCAGGGGATCGTCGTCCGGCGGCAGGCGATCGGCGGGAAAGACCAGGCGGGCGGTGTCCACCACCGGGACGGTGGTATCCAGGTGGGTGAGCAGGCCGAGGAAGAAGTCCGCATGGCCCGGCATCTCGGTGAGCTTGTCCGGCCACTCGACCACGCCCGAGAGCGATTCCAGAGGCACCGCCAGAGTGAGGCCGGCAACCTTGAAGAGCATGGCCTGGAAGGGCTCGCGGGCCCATTCGGGCACACCGGGCGGCAGGGGTTCGGCCTCCGCTTCGGTCTGGACCACCGTTTCAGTGTCGGTCACCTCCTCTACCGGAGTTTCCGCTTCGGTTCGGGTTTCGGTGACCGGCGGCGCGGCCGGCGTTTCCGTGACGGTCTCGACTACCGGTTCGGTGGGGGTTTCCACCGGGGCTTCGACCGCGGGTTCGGTCTCGCGCAGCAGGGCCTCCAGGAACAGATCCAGGGCGGCCTTCTCGTCGACGAGGATGGCGGGCTTGTCCTGGCTCATGCCTCGCCTCCGGCCTGCAGGGGCGATGCCGACTCACCCAGCAGGGTGCGCAACAGGGCCTCGTAGGCCTGCGCTCCCCGGGCCGAGGGCAGCATCATGGGCAGGGGTAGGCCCTTCTTGCTGGCCTCGCGGAACTTGGTGTCCACCGGAATCACGGCTTCCCAGACCTTGTCGCCGTAGGTTTCGCGCAACTGCCGCAGGCTCTCCAGCGCGGCGCGGGTGCGGCGGTCGAACATGGTGGGCACGATGAGATAGTCGAGGCTGTCGCG
>JALVBM010000501.1 GCA_027010665.1 Chromatiales bacterium | reverse complement strand
TGGCTGGCCGGCATCGACGACAACGAACGCACCAACAGCCTGCAACGACCGCAGGGCGTGGCCGTGGACGACGCGGGGCGGATCTTCGTCAGCGACATCAGCCGCCAGGCCGTGCTGGTCTTCGATCCGGTGGCCGGCCGGCTGCGGGTGCTGAAGCAGGCGCGTCCGGACCTGCCTTTCAGAACCCCCGTCGGTCTGGCCGCCGACGGACAGGGGGGCGTGCTGGTGGCCGATGCCGAGCTGGGCGCCGTGTTCCGGCTGGCCGCCGACGGCCGGCCGCTGGGGGTCATCGGTCAGGCCGAACTGGCGCGGCCCACGGGTGTGGCGCGGGATCCGGTCAGTGGCCGGATCTACGTCACGGACACCCGCCGCCATCGGGTGGCGGTCTTCGATCGCGACGGCCGGTTCCTCGACCACTGGGGGCAACGGGGCGACGAACCGGCCCGCTTCAATGCCCCAACCTATATATGTTGGGCTCGGGGCCGGTTGTACGTGGCCGATACCCTCAACTCGCGGGTCCAGATCCTCGATGCCGGCGATGGCCGCTGGCTCGGATCCATCGGCCGGCGCGGGCTCTACGTGGGCAACTTCGAGCGCCCCAAGGGCGTGGCGGTGGACGACGAGGGCAACGTCTACGTGGTCGAGTCCTACCGGGACCACCTGTTGATCTTCGATGACGACGGCCGCTTTCTGCTGCCCATCGGCGGCACCGGCAAGGGGGCCGGGCAGTTCTTCCTGCCGGCCGGCGTCAGCGTGGACGGTCGCAACCGGATCTACGTGGCCGACATGTTCAATGGCCGGGTCGCGGTTTTCCAGTATCTGGGAGAGCGGGAATGAACGGATCGAGACGCCTTCTGATCATGGGGATGGGGCTGCTGCTGTTTGCCGGCACGGCGCAGGCGGCGCGCATCCCGGACATCGCCAATACCAAGCACAATCTCTCCGCCTCCGGCACCGGCCCGGTCACGGCGCTGAGCGAGTCGCAGATCTGCGTGTTCTGCCATACACCCCACAACGCCGAGAGCGCCCCGGGCGCGCCGCTGTGGAACCGCCGGCTCTCGGGTGCCACCTACACCACCTATACCTCCAGTTCCATGGACGCCCTGGGCCTCGATCAGCCGGCCGGCAGCTCCAAGCTGTGTCTGTCCTGCCACGATGGCACGCTGGCCCTTGGCACCGTGAACGTGCTCGATGGTCAGGAGAACGTGAACGTCGACCTGCAGGGCACCGCCCCCGATGGCACCATGCCCGAGGGCAGCGGCGCCACCACCGGCTTCACCCGCCGGCTGGGCACCGATCTGACCAACGACCACCCCATTTCCTTCACCTACGACAGCAACCTGGCCGCCGCCGACGGCGAGCTGCGGGATCCCGCCCTGGTCGATCACATCGCCAACCGTCAGGCCGGCACCAACACCCGCCCGCTGGTGCCGCTGGAGAACGACCAGATGCAATGCATCAGTTGTCACGATCCCCATATCCGCGACACCGACGCCACCCTCAACATCAAGTTCCTGCGCCTGAACCGCTTCCAGAAGGCCGCGCCCGGCGGCGGGGAGTTCGATACGAACAACGACATCGTCTGCCTGGCCTGTCACGACAAGCTGGGCCAGGCCTGGTCGCTCTCGGCCCACGCCGATCCGACGGTGG
>JALVBM010000500.1 GCA_027010665.1 Chromatiales bacterium | reverse complement strand
TGGCTGGCCGGCATCGACGACAACGAACGCACCAACAGCCTGCAACGACCGCAGGGCGTGGCCGTGGACGACGCGGGGCGGATCTTCGTCAGCGACATCAGCCGCCAGGCCGTGCTGGTCTTCGATCTGGTGGCCGGCCGGCTGCGGGTGCTGAAGCAGGCGCGTCCGGACCTGCCTTTCAAAACCCCCGTCGGTCTGGCCGCCGACGGACAGGGGGGCGTGCTGGTGGCCGATGCCGAGCTGGGCGCCGTGTTCCGGCTGAGCGTCGACGGCCGGCCTCTGGGCGTCATTGGCCAGGCCGATCTGGCAAGGCCCACGGGCGTGGCCCGCGATCCGGCCAGCGGCCGGATCTATGTCACCGACACCCGCCGCCATCGGGTGGTGGTCTTCGACCGTGACGGCCGGTTTCTCGACCACTGGGGGCAACGGGGCGACGAACCGGGGCGTTTCAACGCCCCAACCTATATATATTGGGCACAAGGCCGGCTGTACGTGGCCGATACCCTCAACTCCCGGGTCCAGATCCTCGATGCCGGCGATGGCCGCTGGCTCGGATCCATCGGCCGGCGCGGGCTCTACGTGGGCAACTTCGAGCGCCCCAAGGGCGTGGCGGTGGACGAGGAGGGCAACGTCTACGTGGTCGAGTCCTACCGGGATCACCTGTTGATCTTCGATGACGACGGCCGCTTTCTGCTGCCCATCGGCGGCACCGGCAAGGGGGCCGGGCAGTTCTTCCTGCCGGCTGGCGTCAGCGTGGACGGTCGCAACCGGATCTACGTGGCCGACATGTTCAACGGCCGGGTCGCGGTGTTCCAGTATCTGGGAGAGCGGGAATGATCGGAGCAAGACGCCTTCTGGTGACGGGAATGGGACTGCTGCTGGTCGCCGGTGCGGTCCAGGCAGCGCGCATTCCGGACATCGCCAATACCAAGCACAATCTCTCCGCCTCCGGCACCGGGCCGGTCACGGCGCTGAGCGAGTCGCAGATCTGCGTGTTCTGCCATACACCCCACAATGCCGAGAGCGCCCCGGGCGCGCCGCTGTGGAACCGCCAGCTCTCGGGTGCCACCTACACCACCTATACCTCCAGTTCCATGGATGCCCTGGGCCTCGATCAGCCGGCCGGCAGCTCCAAGCTGTGTCTGTCCTGCCACGATGGCACGCTGGCCCTCGGCACCGTGAACGTGCTCGATGGCCAGGAGAACGTGAACGTCGACCTGCAGGGCACCGCCCCCGATGGCACCATGCCCGAAGGCAGCGGCGCCACCACCGGCTTCACCCGCCGGCTGGGCACCGATCTGACCAACGATCACCCCATTTCCTTCACCTACGACAGCACCCTGGCCGCCGCCGACGGCGAGCTGCGGGATCCGGCCCTGGTCGATCACATCGCCAACCGGCAGGCCGGTACCAACACCCGCCCGCTGGTGCCGCTGGAGAACGACCAGATGCAGTGCATCAGTTGTCACGATCCCCATATCCGCGACACCGACGCCACCCTCAACATCAAGTTCCTGCGCCTCAACCGCTTCCAGAAGGCCGCGCCCGGCGGCGGGGAGTTCGATACGAACAACGACATCGTCTGCCTGGCCTGTCACGACAAGCTGGGCCAGGCCTGGTCGCTCTCGGCCCACGCCGATCCGACGGTGG
>JALVBM010000499.1 GCA_027010665.1 Chromatiales bacterium | reverse complement strand
GCCGGCCTTCAGGCACGACTCGACGAGGAACTGAACAGCCTGATCGACCAGGCCCGTGACGTGGCCAATGCCCGGGGATTGCCCGAGGCCCTCAACCTGTTCGCCGGTTACGGCGCCTACACCGAGCGGCAGCGTTTCCTGATGCGCATGGCCATGGCAGGGCTATGTCTGGAACACGGCAAGGTGGACATCGCCTGGCCGGTGATCGACGAACTCTGGCGCACGGCCGAGGAACGTCATCTGGCCTGGTGGGACACGGATCTGGTCGTCACCCTGGCCCGCTACGCCCGCAACGCCCTGCGGGCGCTCATGGGCCAGGCCGACGAGGCCCGACGCGAACGCTATGCACAGCGCCTGGAGGCGATCCACGAGACCGTCTGCCGTATCGACATGCAGCAGGCCCTGAGCATGGCATGAACTGAAAGGCAAACGCATAAGATGATACTGAATCCAAAACCCGCCGTGCACGGCATGGCGACAACTGCAGCAGGTATGCAAGGAGAAGACGATGGCTGACAGCTTCCAGAAGGAAATCCCCAAGGCCCGCGTGAACATCACGCTCGACGTGGAAACCGGCGGTGCCCGCAAGAAACTCGAGCTGCCCATGAAGCTGCTTTGCATGGGCGACTTCAGCAACGGCAAGGCCACCGGCCGGGTTGCCGAGCGCGAACGCATCGAGATCAATCGCAACAACCTCGAACAGGTGATGGCCCAGTTGTCGCCGGAAGTGCACTACTCGGTGCCCAACGTGATTCGCAACGACGGCAGCGAAGTCTCGGTGGATCTCACCTTCACCGACTTCAAGTCCTTCCACCCGGAACAGGTGGCCAAGCAGATCCCGGAGCTCGACAACCTGCTGGCCATGCGCAATCTGCTCAAGGATCTCAAGTCCAATCTGCTCGACAACAGCAAGTTCCGCAAGGAGCTGGAGAAGATCATCAAGAACCAGCCGGAGCTCGAGGAGCTGAAGTCCGAGCTGGAAAAGATCGCACCGCTGCAGGACGAGAACGAACCGGCCGCCGAGGCCGAACCCGCCTCCTGAGTCCTGCGCAAGCACACGCCAAGAAGAGGATACGAACATGGCTATACAGGAACAGGCGCAAGTCGCCACACCGGAAGTCCAGGAAGCCGAGGCCGGCAGCATTTACGAGAAACTCTGCAACCTCGTCAACATCGAACCGGTCAAGGAAGGCGTCAATCTGTCTGCCTTCAGCGATCTCAAGGGCATGGCCGATGTCGGCCCCAACGAGCGCCTGACCGCAGCCCTGCAGGTCTTCCTCGACGTGGTCAGTGACCAGACGGCACCGACCGAGAAGATCGACAAGGCCCTGCTCGACAGTCACATCGCCCGCATCGACGAGAGCATCAGCCGGCAGCTCGACGAAGTGCTCCATCATCCGGCATTCCAGGAGGTCGAATCGGCCTGGCGGGGGCTCAAGTATCTCGTCGAGCGCTGCGACTTCAAGGCCAATACCAAGGTCGAACTGCTCGACGTGAGCAAGGAAGATCTGCGCGAGGACTTCGAGGAAGCGCCGGACACCACCCAGTCCGGCCTGTACAAGCATATCTATGTCAACGAATACGACACCCCCGGCGGCGAACCCATCACCGCGATCGTGGCCAACTACGAGTTCGACGCCTCAGCCCAGGATATCGCACTGCTGACCGAGGTCTCCCGGGTTTCCTCGGTTGCCCACTGCCCGTTCCTGGCCTCGGTGGGCACGAAGTTCTTTGGCAAGGAGGATGTCAACGAGATCCCGAAGATTCACGATCTCAGTACCTACATGGACCGCGCCGAGTACATTCGCTGGAAGGCCTTCCGCGAGTCGGAGGATTCCCGCTACATCGGCCTGACCCTGCCGCGATTCCTGTTGCGCCTGCCCTACGGACGGGACAACATCCCGGTCCGCTCCTTCAACTACGAGGAGAACGTCAATGGCGAATCCCATGACAATTACCTGTGGGGCAATACGGCCTTCGCCTTTGCAGCCAACATGGCGCGCTCCTTCAAGGACAACGGCTGGTGCGTAAACATCCGTGGCCCGGAATCCGGCGGCAAGGTGGAAAACCTGCCAATCCACATGTACGACGCGGGCCGCGGGCTGCAGGGCAAGATTCCCACGGAAATCATCATCCCGGAGACCCGTGAGCTCGAATATGCCAATCTCGGTTTCATTCCGCTCAGCTATTACAAGAACTCCGATTACGCCTGCTTCTTCTCGGCCAACTCGGTGCAGAAGCCGGCCGAATACAACACCCCGGAAGCCACGGCCAACAGCCGCATCAATGCGCGCCTGCCGTATATCTTCCTGGTATCGCGCCTGGCGCACTATCTCAAGGTGCTGCAACGGGAGAACATCGGCTCCACCAAGAGCCGTCAGGTACTGGAGAACGAACTGAACGACTGGATCCAGACGCTGGTCACCAAGATGAACGATCCGGATCCGGAACTGGTGGCGACCCATCCCCTGCGGGACGGCAAGGTCGTGGTCAAGGAAATACCGGAGAATCCGGGCTTCTACAGTGTCGAGCTGTTCGTCATGCCGCACTTCCAGATCGAAGGCGTGGACGTGCGGCTCTCGCTGGTCGCCCAGATGCCCGTAACCGAATAGCCGGATGGGCCGCCGTATGGCGGTCCCGGCAAACGAATCCACAATTCAGGCTGTTTGTGGTAGCCGGGACGAAGGGAAACCGACCCCGGCGTTCGAGTTGGCGTAGCAATACGTCGTCAATCAACCCTGCAACCGAAAGGTTGCTGCCTTAGCTAAGGAAAAAAGGAGGCAACACATGGCTATTCCGGCCTATTGCTGGATTAAGGACGATCAGGGAAACGAGATCGAAGGACCGGTGACCATTGAAGGTCGTCAAGGCAGTATCGAAGTGCTGGGCTTCGAGCACCAGATCCGCATCCCTACGGATTCGGACTCGGGCGCCCTCACCGGTACCCGCAAGCACGAGCCGTTGGTGATCACCAAGGCATTCGACTCGGCTTCACCCTATCTGTACAAGGCCTGCAGCAATGGTCAGACCCTCAAGGAACTGACTCTGCGCTGGTTCAAGATCGATGACTCCGGTACGGAAAAGGAGTACTTCACGCACAAGCTGGAAAACGTGAAGATCACCTCGATCAAGCCACTCATGCACAACGTCAAGGATCTGGAAAAGGAGCGCTATCCTCACCTCGAGGAAGTCTCCGTCCGCTATGGCAAGATCACCTGGACGTATGCCGAGGGCAATATCGAGTTTTCCGATTCCTGGAACGAAGATCGGTAAGCCTGGCCCAGAAGGGGATCGCCGCAAGGCGATCCCCGCTTTTTTCATGCACCATACGCTATTCGAGATACTGACCGGACAATACGCCGACGGCACATCCCTGCCGGCGCGCGCGGACATCGTCGCGGTCAGCAACAGTATCCGGGACCATCTCGGCCGGTTGCTCAATGCCCGTCAGGGCACCTTGCGGCACCTGCCCGATTATGGCCTGCCGGACATTGCCCAGATTTATCACGGCCTGCCCTATTCGGTGGACGAGCTCGTCGAGGCCATCCGCGACAGCATACTCAAATACGAGCCCCGGTTGCAGCAGGTCGAAGTACGCAACGCACCGCTGTCCCGAGGCGATGCCGTGTTGCGTCTCGAGGTCATCGGTACATTGCACTCCGGTGATCACGTGCTTTTCGAAACCGTATTTCTGAGCGAAGGACTGGCAACGGTCCGAGAGCTCAAGCGACAGAGGGAAGGCTAGTGCGCGAGTATTTCGAAGCGGAAATGCGCCTCCTGCAGGAGTCGGCCCAGGCCTTTGCCCGTGCCCATCCCGAACAGGCCGGCATGCTCAACCTGCTGGAGATCAAGGATCGGGACCCCTATGTCGAGCGCCTGCTCGAGGGCATGGCCTATCTCACGGCCCAGATCCGCTATCACCTCGAGAACGACATCCCGGAAGTGAGCGAAACCCTGCTCAACCAGCTCTGGCCCCACTTCCTGCGTCCCTTTCCGTCGGCGACCATCATGCAGTTCCAGCCCCGGCCGGGGCAGCTGCAACAGAGCCAGTACATCGATGCCGGTGAGATCCTGCTCTCCGGTTCCGTGGGACCCGAGAATCAGCCCTGCCGGTTCCGGACCGTCCAGCCGCTGACCCTCAATCCGATTACCCTGTCGCGTCTGGAAATCGAGGAACCGGCCGGTGGCGGAACCTGCTTCCGGCTGAACTTCCAGCTCGATGCCGGTGTGGACGTGGCCAATCTCGACCTGGCCCGCCTGCGGATTCATTTTCATGCCGACCCCGCCGTGGCCCTGTTTCTGCATCATCAGTTCACCGGCGAAGTTCGCCGGGTGCGTGTCCATTTCCCCGACCAGCCGCGCACACCGCCGGTCGAGCTCGGTGGCCGGGAGGCGATCCGGCCGGCGCATCTCGATGCCGATTCGACCCTGATCGAAACCAGTGGACGCAGTTTTCACGGTTTTCAGTTGCTGCAGGACTATTTCTGTTTCCGCGACAAGTACCTGTTCGTGGAGATCCACGGGCTCGAAAACGTCTCATGGCCCCGTCAGGTGCGCAGTTTCGAACTGGAGGTCGCGGTCAACGGCCTCTGTCCGCAGGATCACAGGATCGGACGCGACAATTTCCGGCTGCACTGCATGCCGGCGGTCAACCTGTTCCCGGAGACGGCCGAACCGATTCTGCTCGATCACCGGCGTGCCGAATATCCCGTCGTGGCCCGGCACCATCTGCAGGATTCGATACAGGTCTACAGCATCGAGAAGGTCGAGGGGCTGGATACCGAAAGTGGCGAGCGTCAAACCTATACGCCCATGTACGCTTTCCAGCACCGCAAGCGCCGGGGCCGCTACTTTCACTATCAGCGCCGTCCCACCGGAGCCGGTAACGCGGCCATTACCCTCAGCGTGGGGGGGATCGACAAGCCGGTCGAGGAGACCCTCAGTTGCGACATCATTGCCAGCAACGGTGATCTGCCCCGTCGATACCTGCGCGAGAACGACATCACGACGCCGGCCGACAACTTTCCATCCTATGCGTCATTCCGCAACATCACACGGCCCAGCCCGCAGCGGCATCCGCCGGCCCGGCAGCGATACCAGTGGGATCTCATTTCCCACCTGTCGCTCAATTACAGTTCCATCACCAACCTGGACATGCTCAAGCGGCTGCTGCACCTGTACGACTGGACCGACGACGAGCAAAACCAGCGCCGTATCGAGGGCATCCGTCACGTCACGGTCGAACCGGTGGAACGCCTGCAGCGCGGTGCCCTCATCCGGGGCATGGAAATCCGTCTGGTCGTGCACGAGGATCACTACCGCTCCCAGGCCGACATCCATCTCTTCGGACAGGTTTTGCATCACTTCTTCAGCATGTATGCGACGGTCAACAGCTTCGTGCAGACCCGCATCCAGTGTCACCCCACCAACAAGGTCATGACATGGGAACCGTTACCCGGCGCCAGGTCCCGGCTCTGATCCAGGCTTTCCTGGACGATGCGCCGGACTTCCAGTTCTTCCAGGCCGTGCGCCTGCTGGAGAATCACTGGCACGGTCACGGCCGCATCGGACAGGGACTGGATCAGTGGCTGCGTCTGCGACCGGCTGCCGAACTGGGGTTTCCGGCCTCGGACATCCGGCGCTGCCGGTTCGTCGAAGACGGGCAACTGGATCTGCAGCTCAATTTCATGGGTCTGTACGGGGTCGACGGCATCCTGCCCGGCTACTTTCTCGAATTCCTCGCCCGGGACGACGAGACCAGTGCGGCCCTGCGGCACTTCATCGACTTTCTCGGCCACCGCTTCTATGCCCTCTATTACCTGGCCTGGAAGAAATACCGGCCCTATGTGACGCTGGAGCAGGACGATCAGTACCTGGCCTGGGTGAATGCCCTGTCCGGCAACGTGTTCGGTGAAGACGACGCCGAGGAATACGCCTTCAGCGGGGCGCTGGGCAACCGCAATCGAGGCGCGGCCGGGCTCGAGGGCATGCTCGCCGACTTTCTGGGCGGCATCCCGGTGACGGTCGAGCAGTTCGTGCCCCGCTGGGTGCGGGTCGAAACCGGAGGGCGACTGGGCGGGGAGGGCGAGGCGGCCATGGCGCTGGGCGACAACACCCTGCTGGGCGACGCCATTCTCGATCTCAACAGCAAGATCGGCATCCATGTGGGTCCCCTGCCGGCCCGCCGGGCGCGGGAACTGCTTCCGGGGCATGAACGGGCCCGCGCGCTGGGCCGCCTGCTCGGGCGGTATCTCGAACCGGGCATGGCGTTCGACGTCGTCCTGCACGTGCAACCGGATCAGGCGACCGCCATCGGCCTGGGATCGGACGAAATGGTTCTCGGCTGGTCGACCTGGCTCGGCGATGCCCTGCAGGAGAGTTACGCCCTGTGCATTCCCGGCAGCAGTTTTGCCGTAACCGAACCAGCCCCGCCGCCCGATCCCGAACGGGACGAGCTGGCCATGGTTGCCTAGACTGGCGCCCTTGCCACAAGGACAGCATCACCACAGGAAACACACGGAACGCGACGGAGAGACAACGTGAAGAACCGACAGATCCGCGAGCTGCTGGAACGGCTCAATGAACATTGCTCCCAGGCCATCGAGGAGGCCGCCGCATTCGCGGCCACCCGCAGCCATTACGAAGTGACCATCGAGCACGTCCTCATCAAGCTGCTGGAGCAGGGTGGGGGTGATCTGGATCGGATACTCCGTCACTTCGACGTGGATCTCGACGCTTTCTGGCAGGGACTGCTCACCAATCTCGGCCGCCTGCGGGCCAACAATCCGGGCAAGCCGGCCTTCTCGCCCCTGCTGTTCGACTGGCTGGAGCGCGCCTGGCTGGCCGCGAGCCTGCACTATGACCTGGAAGGGTTGCGCTCCCTGCCGTTGCTCGATGCCCTGCTCGAGATCTCGCCCATGCTGCCCGGCGAAGGCTGGCGCGAACTGGAACGGGTCGATACCGACATCCTGCATGCCCGGGCCGCAGGAATCGTCGCCGGTTCGGTCGAGGGCGACCTGCACGCGGCGGCGCCGGTCGGGACGCCGACCGGACAGCCGTCATCGCCTGCCGCACGTCCGGCGTCCGGTGGCGACAGCGCCCTGGCCCGTTTTACCGAGGACATCGTGGCCAAGGCCGCCAATGGCGAGATCGACCCGGTGCTCGGCCGCGACGAGGAAGTGCGCCTGATGATCGACATCCTCAGCCGCCGGCGCAAGAACAATCCCATCCTGGTCGGCGATCCGGGCGTGGGCAAGACCGCCCTGGTGGAAGGCCTGGCGCTGCGCATCGCCCAAGGCACCGTCCCGGACGACCTCAAGCCGGTCCACATCCATACCCTCGATCTGGGCCTGCTGCAGGCCGGCGCCGGGGTCAAGGGCGAATTCGAAAAGCGCCTCAAGCAGGTCATCGACGAGGTGCGCAGCGCCCCACAGCCCATCATCCTGTTCATCGACGAGGCGCACACCCTGATCGGCGCCGGTGGTGAAGCCGGCATGAGCGATGCCGCCAATCTGCTCAAGCCGGCACTGGCCCGTGGTGAATTGCGGACCATCGCCGCCACCACCTGGTCCGAATACAAGAAATACTTCGAGCGCGACGCCGCGCTGGAACGCCGTTTCCAGATGGTCAAGGTGGAAGAGCCCTCGGAAGAGAATGCCATCGTGATGCTCAACGGACTGAAGGTCCACTACCAGATGCATCACAACATCCTGATTACCGATTCGGCCATCGAGGCGGCAGTGCGGCTCTCCAGTCGCTACATCAACGGTCGCCAGTTGCCGGACAAGGCCATCGATCTGCTGGATACCGCCGCCGCGCGCATCCGCATGGGGCAGGCGGCACGGCCGGCGGAACTGGAGAAGGCCGAGAGCCGGCTCGAATACCTGGAGCGTCGCCTGGCCCATCTCGAAGCCGAGCAGCGCTCCGGCATCGCCGTGGATGACAAGCTGTGGCAGCGGCTGGAAGCGGATCGCGACGAGACCCGCGCCCGGCTCGAACGACTCGATGCCCGCTGGCGGCAGGAGAGCGAACTGGTGGCGGCCATTCACGACAAGCGGCATTCCCTGCAGCAGGCCGACGACAGCGAGGCGGCCGACGTCGTCGCCCTGCGCAACGCATCCGACGACCTGCGCAAGGAACTGTCGAACCTGCAGGGCGATCAGCCGCTGGTGCAGGCCGAGGTCAACGCTGCTGCCGTCGCCGAGGTGATCGCGGACTGGACGGGCGTGCCGGTGGGCAAGATGCTCAAGGACGACATCGAAACCCTCATGCAGCTCGAGGAACGGCTCGCCGAACGGGTGGTGGGACAGGAACACGCCCTGGCCGCCATTGCCCGCACGGTGCGCAGCGCCCGCGCCGGCCTGCGCAATCCGGATGCGCCCCTGGGCGTGTTCCTGCTGGCCGGGCCCAGCGGCGTGGGCAAGACCGAGACGGCCCGGGCGCTGGCCGACGAGCTTCTGGGGGACGAGCGCTATCTCATCACCATCAACATGAGCGAGTACCAGGAGGCACACACGGTCTCCCAGCTCAAGGGCTCGCCGCCGGGATACGTGGGTTACGGCGAAGGGGGCGTGCTCACCGAGGCGGTGCGCCAGCGCCCCTGGTCCATCGTGCTGCTCGACGAGGTGGAGAAGGCCCATCCCGACGTCATGAACCTGTTCTATCAGGTCTTCGATCGCGGCTTCATGCGTGACGGCGAGGGACGGGAGATCGATTTTCGCAACACGCTGATTCTCATGACCTCCAACCTCGGTACCGAGACCATCCAGCGACTTGCCACACCCCCGGCGAAGGAAGAGGAATCTGCTGCCGACTGGCAACCGCCGACACTGGGCGAACTGCGCGAAGCCATTCACGCGGATCTGCGCCAGCACTTTGCGCCCGCGCTGCTCGGGCGCATGCAGGTGATTCCCTATCTGCCGCTGGCCGGGGATGCGTTGCAGGTCATCGCCGCGCTCAAGCTGGATGCCGTGGGCCAGCGCCTGCAGGCCGCGCACGACATCACCTTCCGCTGCCAGCCCGAGGTCCTCGCGCATCTGGCGGATCAGGGCATGCATCCCGATACCGGCGCCCGCCATATCAATGCGCTGGTCGATCAGCAACTGCTGCCCGAGATGTCCCGCAGCCTGCTGCAATTCCTCCGCGAAGGCGATCTGCCGGATATTCTGACCCTGGAGATCGACACGGAAGGCCAGTTGTCCTTCGTCTTTGCCGATCGTCTCGACGAGGCGGCCGCGCAGGAAGCCACGGCCTGAACGTCGCCCTTCAATTCACCACGGAAACGACAAGGAAACGCCCATGGATGCGCTCAAGAACATCGCCAACGCCGTCAGGCTGGACGTTACCGGCGCGGCCGAGAGCCAGTTCTTTCTCGATGTCGCCGGCGTGCCCGACGGCACTTTCTCCGTCTATTCGTTCACGGCCCGTGAACCGGGCAAGGGGCATGGTATCGGCCGGAACTACGCATTCCGGATCCGGGTCGGCGCGGACGAAGTGCTGTCACCCGAGTCGATCATCGGCGCCAGCGCCCGGCTCATGCTGCGCTGGGACGCCGAGCCCGTTTATGTGCATGGCCATGTGGCCAGTTTCGTGAACGTGGGCGGCAATCCGCAGCAGCAGGAATACGAGCTCATGCTGGTCGGCCCGCTGGAGCGTCTTGAGCTGTACCGGAACAATCGCGTGTTCCTCAATCGCACCGCGCCGGAGATCATCGAAGCCGTGCTGCAGGCGGCGGGCTTCGAGAGCAATACCTACAGCCTGCAGCTTTCCGAAAACTACCCGACCCATGAATACGTGGTCCAGTATGCGGAATCGGACTGGGATTTCCTGCAAAGGCTGCTGGTCCGGCACGGCATCTTCTTCGTTCACGAACAGCGCGAGGACGGGGTCACCGTGATCTTTCACGATGTGGCCGCCAACCTGCCGCGCCTGGCCGGTACCGGTGAGCTGGTCTTTCAGGTTCAGACCGGGGAAGTGCGGGAAGTGGAGGGCGTGTTCGCGTTGCGTCATCAGGCCAGCCTGCGCACCGAGGAACACCGTCTGCGTGATCACAACTATCGCACCCCCGAGGCCAACCTGCAGGCCCAGACCGGCAATGCCGCCGAGGTTCCGGGGCATGGCGTATGTTACCGCTATGGCCCCAACGTCAAGAACCTCGACGAGGGGCAACGGCTGTGCCGCATCCAGCAGGAAGCCGAGGACTGGCAGCGGGAAACCTTCATCGTCGAAACCGATTGCCGCGGCCTCGTGCCGGGCGTGCACTTCACCCTCAGCGGGCATCCGGAGGATCGCTTCAATGGCGACTATCTGGTGGTGGAAGTGGAGCACGAGGCCCAGCAACGTCATGCCTTTGCCCTGGGCAGTGAACCGCAGGGCATGACCTATCGCAACAAGGCCATGCTGATCCGTGCGGGTGTGCCCTTCCGTCTGCCGCCGGGCGAGCCCCACCGGGTGCATGGCGTATTCACCGCCCGGGTGGAATCCACCGGCGGCGACTATGCCTATCTCGACGAACAGGGCCGCTACCGGCTGCGCATGCCCTTCGATCTGTCCGATACGCCGGATGGGGAGGCCAGCCATGCCGTGCGCATGATGCAGCCCTATGGCGGCAAGGACTGGGGAATGCACTTCCCCCTGCATGCCGGCACCGAAGTGGTCGTCAGTTGCGTCAATGGCGATATCGATCGGCCCATCGTCATGGGGGCCATCCCCACGGCCGAGGCCGTCTCGCCGGTGACGTCTGCCAATCCCAGCGAGAACCGCCTGCGCACCTGGGGCGGCAACGAGCTGCTGATGGACGACCGCAAGGGTGAGGAGAAGATCGAGCTGTTCACTCGCGAGCGCAAGAACATCCTGACCCTCGACGCCAACCAGGAAGGCCATCACGTTCGCCTGGCCACCGAGGAAGGCGAACTGGAAGCCTTTGCCGGCAAGAGCATGACCTTCAACAGCGGCGACAGTCAGCAGGTCGAGGTCGGACGCGATCACCTGGTGACCATCGAAAACCGTCAGCAGCTCATGACCCGGAACCAGGAGATCGCGCTGAAGGCCGCTACCGACGTCCTGCTCAAGGCCGGAGACAACCTGCGCTTCCAGGCCGAGGAGGAGAACCTGTCACTCGATGCCGGCGACGATGTCATCATCGAGGCCGGCGAGCAACTCTCGCTGGAAGTGCGCAATGAGGACATGGCGCTGAACGTGCTCAACGGCGCCATCGAAATGGAAGCGGCCAAGGCCGTCACCATCAAGGGGCAGGGCGGCGGCACCATCCACATCGGCCAGTCCGGCGGGGCCATCGAGATCAGCAGCGGTGGAAACCTGACCGTGAGCGGCAAGGTGGTCAACATCAGCGGCAACGCCATCAACATCACCGGGCAGAGCATCGGCAGCAACTGACGTACGGGGCCGGCGAGCCGGGCGGCAAGGGCTTGCCGCCGCTGTCTCGCGGCGCTTTCCGTGCCCGGAAACGCCAGGGGCCCGTCCGCGCCGGCGGGAAAGCAAAATCCGGAAAAACAGTCGGTTACGGGTGCACCGTGCGCGGACGGGCGTGCGACTGCAACGCGAATCGGGGATCGGCAGGGGATGCCGAGCGTCCCCGGGTTTCTGGCACGATTCCTGAATCTCTTCCGGCAATCCCGGGCGAAAGGCCCGACCGAATCCGGAGACAGGAAACATGCGCAAGACCCTTGCCCGCCTCGTGCTGCTCGGCAGCGTTCTGCTTTCAGGCTGTGCCCAGGTGCCCGCCCCCCCGCTGGAAGTCCAGGATCCGGCCAACGGGATGATCTTCGGCAGCATCCGGGCCGACGTCATGATTACCCGGGTGGTGCTGCACGAATACGGCAAGTTCTACATGCCACCCTTTGTGGTGCCCCCCAAGGTCCAGGTCTATCCCAACGGGGATTTCGTGGCCGTCAATCTCAAGCCCGGCAAGTACTACCTGGCCGGTTTCACGGCCCGCAAGGGACTGTCCGAGTTCCACAACTTCCGGCTCTCGGCCAAGAACATCAGTCCCTACATGACCGTCATCAACGTCAAGCCCGGCAGCCTGCAGTACGTGGGTTCCTTCCGGATCTCGGGTCGCCTGCAGTTCGACAAGAACGCCAAGGCGCACGAGTTCTACATCACCCACACCTATTATCCCGGCGAACGGGAGATCCTGCGCCGGATCTACGACATCACCGACGGCACCGGCTGGCAGGACCGGATCAATCAGCGCCTGAAATATCTGAGCATGTAGAAAAAGAAGGGAGCGGCTGAGGCTTTGAGTACTCGCAAGAATCTGTAGGAGCGGCGCCCTCGCCGCGATTACTCAGGACGAGTGGCGAGGAACACCTAAAAGCGTTTGCACCTTGGCTTCGACAAGTCGATAGCCGTGTTTGTGATTCTCTTGCTCCGTTCATCGCGGCGAGGGCGCCGCTCCTACAGTATTGGCCTTCGATACAAGAATATTCCCAGCGACAGTGACGATGCGGTATTCCCTCGCCACTAGTTCCTAATACCTAGTTCCTCATTTGTTGGCCCGATTCTCGATCAGATCCTTCACCACTTCCGGATCCGCCAGGGTGGAGGTATCACCGAGGTTGTCCAGTTCGTTGGCGGCGATCTTGCGCAGGATGCGGCGCATGATCTTGCCGGAGCGGGTCTTGGGCAGGCCGGGGGCCCACTGGATGACGTCGGGTTTGGCGATGGGGCCGATCTCCTTCGCGACCAGGGCGATCAGTTCCTTCTTCAGTTCCTCGCTGGGCTCGACGCCCTTGACCAGGGTCACGTAGGCATAGATGCCCTGACCCTTGATGTCGTGCGGGAAGCCGACCACGGCGGCCTCGGCCACGGCGTCGTGCAGGACCAGGGCGCTTTCCACTTCCGCCGTGCCCATGCGATGACCGGAGACGTTGAGCACGTCGTCCATGCGGCCGGTGATCCAGTAGTAGCCGTCCTTGTCGCGGCGGGCGCCGTCGCCGGTGAAGTAGTAGCCGGGGTAGGCCGAGAAGTAGGTATCGACGAAGCGCTGGTGATCGCCGTACACGGTGCGCATCTGGCTGGGCCAGGGCCGGCACATGACCAGGGCGCCCTCGGCTTCGCCTTCCAGTGGCTTGCCATCGCTGTCCATGATCGCCGGCTCGATACCGAAGAAGGGACGCGAAGCGGAACCGGGTTTCAGGGGCGTGGCGCCGGGCAGGGGGGTGATCAGGTGACCGCCGGTTTCGGTCTGCCACCAGGTATCGACGATGGGGCAGCGTCCTTCGCCGACCACGTGGTAGTACCATTCCCAGGCTTCCGGGTTGATGGGCTCGCCCACGGTGCCCAGCACGCGCAGGCTCTTGCGCGAGGTCTTCTTCACCGGTTCGTCGCCCTCGCGCATCAGGGCGCGGATGGCGGTGGGCGCGGTATAGAAAATGTTGACCTGGTGCTTGTCCACGACCTGCCAGAAGCGGGAGGCGTCGGGCCAGGTGGGCACGCCCTCGAAGGCGATGGTGGTGGTGCCAATGGCCAGCGGACCATAGACCAGGTAGCTGTGGCCGGTGATCCAGCCGATATCGGCCGTGCACCAGTAAATCTGCCCTTCATGGATGTCGAAGGTGTACTTGGTGGTGATGGCCACGTAGACCAGATAGCCGCCGGTAGTGTGCAGGACGCCCTTGGGCTTGCCGGTGGAGCCGGAGGTGTAAAGGATGAACAGCGGATCCTCGGCATCCATTTCCTCGCAGGGGCAGTCGGCCGAGGCGTCGGCCATGGCTTCGTGGTACCAGACATCCCGCTCCGGATGCCAGTCGATGTCGCCGCCGGTGCGCCTGACGGTCAGCACCGTGTGCACGTTGGGGCACTGGCTGACGGCTTCGTCCGTATGCTTCTTGAGCAGAACCTTCCTGCCGCCACGCACGCCCTCGTCGGCGGTAATGACCACCCGGCAGTCGGAATCGAGGATGCGATCCTTCAGGGATTCGGCGGAGAAGCCGCCGAAGACCACCGAATGCACGGCGCCAATGCGGGCACAGGCCAGCATGGCGTAGGTGGCTTCGGGGATCATGGGCATGTAGATGCAGACCCGATCGCCCTTCTTCACGCCGCGGGCCTTGAGCACGTTGGCCAGTTTCGAGACGTGCTCGTGCAGCTCGCGGTAGGTGATCTTCTGGTCCTCGGCCGGATCGTCCCCTTCCCAGATGATGGCAACCTGATCGCCGCGGGTGTCCAGGTGGCGGTCGATGCAGTTGTAGGCGACGTTGAGCTTGCCGCCCTCGAACCACTTGATGTAGAGGTTGTCCTTGTCGTAGCTCCAGTCGAGAACCTTGTCCCAGGGCTTGAACCAGGTGACGAATTCCCTTGCCTGTTCGGCCCAGAAGCCTTCCGGATCGTCGAGTGAGCGCTGGTACATCTCGAAGTACCGGGCTTCGTCGATGTGGGCCTGCTTCGCGAACTCGGGGGGAACGGGATAGACTTTTTCTTCTGCCATGGGAGGACTCCTGGTGGTTGTCGTTTTCGTTGCCCGCGCCGACGATCAGCCGGGTGGGGGAAAGGAATTCGGTGGGCGTTCGCCCCGATCGCAGTGGCCCTGCCGGCAGGCACCGCTGGCGCAGCCGAACCAGCGTTGCAGCAGGAAGAAGGCCGGTAGCAGAACGGGAAACAGGGCCAGCCAGAAGGTCTGCCAGCCGCCAGTGAAGCGCTCGGGTTCCAGCAGCCAGATGGTGGCCGCTTCGCCGGAGAGGTAGAACAGGATGCCGAAACCGACCCAGCCGAGACGGCGGCTCAGCGGATGGGCAAGCAGGGTTCGGCCGGACGGGGACATGGGGCTATTTTTCACCATCCGCCTCCCGCTCCGCAAGCGTTTCCCGGCGTCATGACATTCATACCGGATCCATCCGGAACTGGTGATCGTGCAGGGTGCGCAGGGGCGCCTCGGGCGGGCAGATCCGGGGCCCCAGGGTGGTGAAGATGTCGGCGGCGGCGCGGGCGTCGCCCAGGGCCGTGTGCCGGTCCTGTACCGGATGACCGCACCACTCGGCCACGTCCTCGAGGGTGTAGTGGCCCAGACGACCGGTGTAGCCCACATACAGCAGCATGGTGTCGAGCCACAGGTTGCGGAAGTGGCAGCCGACCAGTTGTTGCAGATACTTGTTGAGGAATCGCAGGTCGAAGTTGATGTGATGGCCGACCAGCACGCCGTCGCCGATGAAGCGGGTGATGGCGGGCAGGACCGCGTCGATGGTGGGCGCCTCGCGCACCATGTCATCGTCGATGCCATGGATGGCAGTGCTGTCCTCGGGGATCGGACGGCCCGGCCGGATCAGGGTCTGGTACTGTTCACCGGTGGCTTCGTAACCGCGATATTCGAGCATGGCGATGGCGATCATCTCGTCGCCGGCGAAGACCTCGAAACCGGTGGTCTCCGTATCCAGCACCACGAAGCGGGTTTCGGCGACGGGCTGGTTGAGCTGCCGCTTGCCGGGATGCAGCCGGCAGGCATGGTAGAGCGCGGCCAGATCGGGATCGTCCGGTGGCGTGGGCAGGTGCAGCAGGCGCCGCACCTGTTTGAACAGCGAACCCCGGGCGGCCAACTCAGAACGCCTCCCGCCCGAATTGACCCTGCAACTGATCCTGCAGGCGCTTGATGGCGCGGAAGGAGACCCGCAGCACCGATCGGCTCTGCCAGCTCAGGGCATCCGGATCGATGTACTTGTCCGGCGTCTCGCCCCGTTCGGCCTGTTCCACCTGATGGCGCAACAGGACATCCAGCAGCTCGTCGAAGGCCTCGAGGACCGAATCCACCAGATCCCGGGACAGGATCCCCTGATGCACCAGTCGGCGCAGCCGTTCGCGGGTGCCGGTGGCCGCGATGCCGGCATGCAGGGCGTAGATGCGGGCGGCATCGGCCACCAGGCGCAGGCCGTTGCGCTTGATGTCGATCTGCCCCTGGTGAGCCTTGTCGCTGCTGGTCAGGAACTGGTTGAACAGGCCGATGGGCGGGCGGCCTTCGGCATCGTCCTCGACCATGAAGCCGAGCAGGGCCGGGCGTTCATGGATGGCGTCGAGCAGGTGCCGGCGCAGTGCCTCGGTCAGCCGTTCGTCGCCGTAGAGCGTCGTGAAGTCGAAGACGATGTTGGCCCAGCGCGCCGACTTGTTGTTGGGAAAGGTGGTCATGTGGGTGATCTGTTCCTGCCAGCGATCCAGCGTCTTGTGGAACAGGGGATTGCGCGCCATGATTTCGCCGGGGCAGAGCACGTAGCCGCTGCGATCCAGGTTGTCGTTGAGGCGGACGGCGAAATCGCCGAACCAGCGCTTTTCCGCCTCGCCGGGTTCGCCGTCGGCCGGGTCGAGGATCAGGCCGTTGTCCTGGTCGGGGTTGAGCAGCATCTCCCGGCGGCCCCCGGAGCCCATCACCAGCAGGGCAAAGTTCCGCGGTGGGGGGCCGTGTTCGGCTTCCATTTCGTCGAGAGTGAGTTGCACACAGCGGCGCTGGATGGCCAGGTGCATCTCCGACAGTTCCTGTACGGCCTGGCTGGCATGACGATGGCGCTCGTGGGCCTCGGCGGCCATCCGCGGCAGGCTGCGATAGAGATGGTGGAGGGCAGTGGTGTCCTGTGCCTCGCCGATCTCACGGGTCAGCGAGTGCATTTCCTGCAGTCGGGCACGGAACAGATCGGTCTGCGAAATGAGGCCGACCGGCTCGTCGTCCTGCAGCACGACCAGGTATTTCACGTGTTCGGCCTGCAGCCGATCCTCGGCAAGCCACAGCGGCGCCGAGGCATCGATGGTCACGGGATCCTCGCAGGCCGCACCGGCCACCGGCGATTCGGGGAGCGCACCCCGCAGCAGCCAGGCGTCGCACAGGCCGGCGAAGGTGAGCATGCCGATCAGTTCGCGTCCTTCGTCGAACACGGCCAGGCTGCCGATCTTGCGTGACTGCATGATGCCATGGGCTTCCCGGATGGTGGTGCGCATGTCGCACTCGGCCAGCGGGGCGGTCATGTAGCGGGACACGGGCTGTCCCATCACGCCGGCGATGGTGCGCGAGGTGTCCCGGCGCTGGCGAAGGCGACGGGCGATGACGCGATCCACCAGTGCGGCCAGTTCCGGATGAACCTGTTCCAGCCGGGCGAAGTCGCTCTCGGCAAAGGTCAGGAGCGTGCAGTCGTCGGCGGCCACGGCAGTGGCGGCGTAGGGGGTCTTGTCGAGATAGTTGGACAGGCCCACGAATTCGCCGGGCGCGTAGGCGATCGTTTCGCGAAAGTCGCGCTGCAGTTCGAGCCGGCCGTCGATCAGCAGAAAGATCCGTTGTGCATAAGGTTCACCCGCCGCAAACAGGATCTGGCCGCGTTCCAGAACCTGCCGTTCGCCCTTGTCGAGCAATCCCTGCAGCGCGTCATCGGGCAGTTCCGCCAGATCGGGGAATCGCTGCAGAGTGGTGATGTCGGGTCCGGCGGTCATGTCTTCAGTCGGCGATGGCGGTGCATGTTCCTGGTCCGGCAATCCTGCAGGCGATTGCGGGTGAACCGAAACTTGTTCGCGCCAATGGGGAATGGTAATTTGTCCGCATGGTCGATTACCTGTTCGTGCTCGTTACCGGTGCCATTGCCTGGCATGGCCTGACCTATCGCGACGCGGAGGGCGAGACGGAAATTGGCCACCTGCTGTTCGGATCCATCGCCCTGCTGTTCTGCGTGCGGGTGCTGCTGGTGGACATTCTCGGGCTCGTCTGACCCATACTCTCATTTCTTGTAACCGCGCTGTTTCGCGTCTTCCTCCGGCACGCGCAGAAGGCGCTGATCCGGTGGCAGGGCCAGCTGCTCGCGCAGGTACCGGGCGCGATCGGCAATGGTTGGTGGCTTCTCCGGCTGCAGCCGCAGGAAGCGGGTCATCCAGCCGGGGCCTTCGGCCAGTTCCGGGTCCAGCGCCAGGGCCTTTTCGTAGTCGGCCAGCGCCCGGGTGTAGTGACCCATGCGGTCGTGGAGGATGCCGCGGTTGGCATAGGTGCCGCCGAATTCCGGATCCCGGGCGATGGCCTCGTCGAAGGCGGCCAGGGCTTCGTCGTTGCGGCCCAGTTGCATCAGGGTACGCGCCTTGCCGCGCAGGGCATCGAGCAGTTGCGGATTGGCCTTCAGGGCGGCCGTGTATTCCTGCAGTGCCCGTTCGTAATCGCCATCCTCGAAGGCCCGGTTGCCGGCGGCATATTCGACCATGCCGGGTCCGGTGTCCTGGTGGAAATAATCCCAGGCCGACCAGCCGACCCAGGCGATGGTCAGCACGATGGCGAGATTGCGCAACAGCCGATAGACGGCATCATCCATTGGCGGGCATCCCGATCAGGTTGAGGTTGAACAGCCAGGAGAAGATCAGCGCCACGAAGATGCTGATGAAGCGGGCGCGATTGAGCTGCCCCCGGATTTCTTCCTCGGTGATTTCGCGTGCGAGCCGGCGCTGCAGGCGGCGCACGCTCAGCACCCAGATCAGTTTGCTCAGGGGAAAGAACAGCAGGATGGCCAGCAGGACCACGGAAAACAGGAAATAGGCCATGGACAACTCACGGGTTGGTTGGTGAAACAGCAGGGCCTTGCGCCCCGTTCGCCAGTGACAGGATACGCCCTTGGCGTGCGTCTGTCAGTGGCCCTCGTGCATGAAAAAGGGGAGGCCCGGTTGCCCGGACCTCCCCTTCGGATCAACGGCGATCAGGACGGCCGATCCACATCCAGATGGATGTCGCCGATGTCCTCGTGCAGCGCCACCACTTCCTTTTCGGGCACCAGGGACATCTCCATCTTGTAGGCCAGGAACCACATCATGAACACGCCGATGGCCCACCAGATGAGCTGCCAGGCCCAGATGGAGGGGATACCGAAGGTCCAGGTCGTGATGTCCTGCGGGTTGCCGAAGAGGGTGTTGCCGATCACCGCGCCCGGGCCAATGCCGAAGAAGAACCAGACCAGAACGATGATCCAGGCCAGCGGCACCAGCGCCTTCTTCTCGGGTGAGAGTGAGGAGTGCTCACGCAGGAAGTTGTGGAAGGTCATGCGATGCTCGGTCTCTTCCTGTTTCTGGGTGAACAGGGAGACGAGGATGGCAATGCCGAGGTTGAAGATGATGCCCCAGCCGGCCGAATGAATGGTGAACGGCCAGCGGCCCCAGGGCATGAACTGGGCGCCGATCTTCTCGGTGAGGGTCACGGCCACGAGGCCGGCGATGAGGCCCAGCACCACACCCTGACGGGTCAGCCACGGCCACCAGCACACGGCGATCAGTGCCGGCCACATCTGGAAGCCGTAGGCTACTGCCAGGCCGCCGAGCAGCACCAGGGCGTCGGTGGCGTGGGTGGCGACCATCAGGGCGGCCAGCACGATGAACACCACGCCGACCCGGCCCCAGAACTTCTGCTGGCCGTGGGAAGCGTTGGGCATGACGAAACGCTTGAGGATGTCGCGGGTCAGCATGCCGCCGGCGGTGGACATGTAGGCCGCGCCGGTGGATTGCATGGCGGCCAGGGCGCAGACCGACAGCAGGCCTACAAGCCAGGGGGCGGCGTCGGCCATCAGCCGGATGAGCTGCGGGACCAGCATGCCCTGCTTGCCGGCCGATTCCATCAGATCCTTGCCCTGCAGGCCTTCGGCCATGACGTTGTTGACCAGTTCCGGATGGGCGGCGGCAAAGGCCGTGTCGGCGCCCAGGAAGTGACCGCCGAGCCCCTGCATGGCCGTGAACACCATGAGGATGAAACCGATGCCGAAGGCCGAGGCCCAGACCTGCTGCGGGGCGAAGGGCTTCGGACTGTGGTTGGAGAAGGCCCACATGGAGAAGGCGGGGGCCGACTGGATGCCCATCAGCGCGAACATGTAGGTGAGGATCATGATGCCGGTCCAGGCGCCGCCGGTGGCGGAGGGACCGTTGCTCACGAACTGGATCACACCGGGAATGGCCACATAGTGGCTATAGCCGTCCGGGGTGCGTTTGGTGTCGAAGTTGGCCAGGGCGGCGATGCCCTCGTTGAGCCGGTCCCAGCCGCCGACGAAGTTCACCGCGATGATGCCGATGGCGATGATGCCCAGGGCCAGCAGGATGGCCTGCATGGTGTCCACGTAGGCCACGGCGCGCAATCCCCCGGAGGCCACGTAGATGATCACCACGAGGGACAGCAGCCACATGCCCACTTCCACGCCCAGCAGCCCGTCGGTGAGCACGTTGAACAGGAAGCCCGAGGCCCGCAGTTGCAGGCCGAGATAGGGAATGGAGAAGATCAGGGCCACCAGCACCACCAGCAGGCGGATGGCATCCGACTTGAAGTAGCTGGAGAGCATCTCCCCCGGCGTGACGAAGCCGAAGCGCTTGCCCAGCATCCACTGGCGCTTGAGGAAGATGACGCCGGTAAAGGGAATGGTGATGGCGTAGAAGGACGCGTAGGCGTACTGGAAGCCGTCACGATAGATGAGCCCCGGATGGCCCATGAAGGTCCAGCCGGAGAAGGACGTGGCCGTGGCCGCGAGCACGAACACCCACAGCGAGATGCTGCGCCCGGCGATGAAGTAGTCGGACGCGGTCTTGGCCGTCATTGCACCCTTTATCCCCCAGAAGATGCAATAGCCCCAGTACAGCGCCACGAATACGAACAGCCAGATGATTTTCGCATCCATATTCGGTACCTCTTTGTTGTCGTTGTTGTTGCCGTTAGGACGGATGCCCCTCCCTGAGACTCCACCAGGACGACACAGGAGAAGTGGAACGGTCCAATCTTCTGACAATGGCGCGATGAAGACAACCCGGTGAGCGGAAAAATTCGAGAAAAATCAGT
>JALVBM010000498.1 GCA_027010665.1 Chromatiales bacterium | reverse complement strand
GGCCTCAGTAGGGCCAGACGTTGCTCTGGAAGAAACGGGCCAGCGGGCCCATGGAATTGGCGTTGCTCAGCACGCCATCGCCGCTGTAGGCCAGCTTCACGTCGGCCACACGATAGGAGTCCACCGTATTGTCGGGCCGGATGTCCACCGGCCGGATGATGCCGGTCAGGCGGATGTATTCCTGCGACTGGTTGAACAGCATCAGCTTCTGACCGCGCACCACCAGGTTGCCGTTGGCCAGCACTTCGGAGACGGTCACGGTGATATGGCCGCTGAAGGTGCTGCTCTGGGCCGAGGTTCCCTGACCATTGAATTCCCGGCCGGCGTCCACCTGGTTCTCCAGCACCGGCACGCCGTCCTTCTCCACCGGCTGGCCGGCCAGGGTCGGGCCGGGCATTTCCACCTTCTGATCCTTGCTGGCCGAAGTATTGGAGCTGGCCGAGGCGTTGGTATTCTCCTTGAGCACGATGGTCACGATGTCGCCGATGCGCCGTGCGGTGACCCGGTCGAACAGGCCCACGGGCATGCCCGGCTGGTAAATGGCGCCGTTCTCCCGCGGCGGAATGTACTGCTCGACGGGCCGGGTGGCGGCATAGTCTTCCTGCCGCACCTCCTGCCCCACCGGCTTGAACGCGCAGGCGAGCTGGCCCAGGCCAAGCAGGAGCAGAATCGGGAAACGTGCTCGGGACATCATGGGTTCACTCCTTACAGATTGTTGTTCACGTACTGCAGCATCTGATCGGCGGTGGAGATGGCCTTGGAGTTCATCTCGTAGGCGCGCTGGGTCTCGATCATGTTCACCAGTTCCTCCACCACGTTGACGTTGGACGTCTCCAGCGCCCCCTGCACCAGGCTGCCCATGCCCAGCGAGTCGGGATTGCCCACCTGGGGCGCGCCGCTGGCGGCGGTCTCCAGGTACAGGTTCTCGCCGATGGGCTGCAGGCCGGCGCGGTTGACGAAATCGGCCAACTGGATGGTGCCCACCTGGGCCGGCGTGGCATTGCCGGGCTGCAGCACCGAGACGGTGCCATCGCGACCGATGGTCACGTTGATGGCATTCTCGGGAATGATGATGTTGGGCGACAGCCGGTAGCCGCTGGCGGTGACCATCTGGCCCTGGGAATCGAGCTGGAACTCGCCGTTGCGGGTGTAGGCGATGTCCCCGTTGGGCATTTCGATCTGGAAATAGCCATGGCCCTGGATGGCCACGTCGAGATGGTTCTCGGTCTGCACGATGCTGCCCTGGGTGTGCAGCTTCTGTGTGGCCACGGTGCGCACGCCGACCCCGTAGGACAGCCCCGAGGGCAGTTCCGTGTCCTGGCTGCTGGAACCGCCGGCCTGGCGCACGTGCTGGTACAGCAGATCCTCGAACAGCGCCCGCGAACGCTTGAAGCCGGTGGTGTTGACGTTGGCCAGGTTGTTGCTGATGACCGACAGCCGGTTCTGCTGCGCCTCGAGGCCGGTCTTGGAAACCCAAAGGGAACCGCTCATGATGTGTGACTCCTGTGATGATTCAGTCTGTTCAGGACAGTTGCAGGATCCGTGCCGTGCGCTGATCGTTTTCCTCGGCGTTGCGCATCATCTTCACCTGCATCTCGAACTGGCGGGCCAGCTCGATCATGTTCACCAGCTCCGCGGCGGCATTGACGTTGCT
>JALVBM010000497.1 GCA_027010665.1 Chromatiales bacterium | reverse complement strand
GAGCCCCATGCAGACCCGCATCGCCGAATCGTTCCTGAAGACGCCCGAAGGCCGCGAAGCGGAGGCCATCCTGCGCCGCTGCGTGCATTGCGGATTCTGCACCGCCACCTGTCCCACCTACCGCCTGTTGGGCGATGAACGGGACAGCCCCCGCGGGCGCATCTATCTGATCAAGCAACTGCTCGAGGACCAGCCAGTTGGGGAACACACCCGCCAGCATCTCGATCGCTGCCTGCTGTGCCGCAGTTGCGAGACCACATGCCCTTCCGGCGTGCGTTATTCGCGGCTGCTGGAAATCGGCCGCGAGACGCTGGAACGCCGGGTGGGCCGGCCGCTGCGGCAACGGGGTTACCGGGCCCTGCTGCGCTGGGCAATCCCCGATGCCGAACGCTTCGCCCGACTGCTGGGGATGGCCCGGCACCTGCGCCCTGTCCTTCCCCGCCGCTTGCGCGAGCATGTGCCCCGCGCGAAGACGGCGCCCGCCTGGCCGGCGCCACGGCATGCCCGCCGTGTGATCCTGCCCGGCGGCTGCGCCCAGCCCGCCCTGGATCCGACCATCGATGCGGCTACGGCCCGGGTGCTCGATCGCCTGGGCATCTCGGTGATCCGGGTCGGCGGCTGCTGCGGCGCCGTTGATCTGCATCTCTCGGCTCGCGAGAAGGCGCAAGCCCGCGCCCGCGACAATCTCTCTGCCTGGCAACCACACCTCGAGGCGGGTGCCGAAGCGATCCTGAGCAATGCCAGCGGCTGCGGCCTGATGATCAAGGAATACGCCACGCTGCTGCCGGAAGACGCACAGGCACGCAATGTCGCCGAACGCACGCTGGACCTGGTGGAACTGCTCGAACGGGAGGATCTCTCGCCACTGGGCCAGCCCGGCAGGGGCCGGCGCATCGTCTTTCATCCCCCCTGCACCCTGCAGCATGGCCAGAAACTCGCCGAGCGGGTCGAACGCCTGCTCAAGCGCCTCGGCTTCACCCTGCTGCCCTTTGCCGACGCCCGCCTGTGTTGCGGCGCCGCCGGCACCTACGCCCTGACCGAGCCGAAGATCGCCACACGGTTGCGCGATGAAAAGCTGAACAACCTGCTCGCCCCGAAACCCGAATGCATCGCCACCGCCAACATCGGCTGCCAGACCCACCTGGCCGACGCCAGCGACGTGCCGGTGGTGCATTGGGTGACGTTGCTGGACGAGGCGGGGTGATATTCCGGGGAATGGTGTTGTGCGGATGTGCCTGGAGAGATTTTCCAAGCAAACGTGTAAAAGCGTGATATGAAGCCGGCGTGGTGAAATCGCCGTTAGGGGTGTTGGTGCAATACGCTTCGCTATTGCACCCTACTCGTCTATCAGGAACGAGTGGTGAGGAAAAGCATTTGTGCATGGCTCCGATCCCCCTTGTAGGCGTGGTGCCTCGCCGCGATTTCAATGAAAACGTAGATGCCATCCACGCGTCGGAGCCGTGAAGCCGGTTTTCCTCGTCCCTCGCCACTCGTCCCTCGGCCCTGAGTGTTTGGTGCGTTGCTGCGCGAACGCACCCTACCCATGCACAGGGGTTTCCTCGTCCCTCGGCCCTGTTGTTTTGCGTTGAATCTTTCAATGCCCGTCGGTCGGGCAGCCGTTGTCCCTCACCTCAACTCGCGATTGCAGGGATGCT
>JALVBM010000496.1 GCA_027010665.1 Chromatiales bacterium | reverse complement strand
CCGGCCGACAGGAACGTTGGCAACACGCAGGTATCCGCCAGGAGAACAATTCAGCAGGAAACTCCCGCGTCACCCGTCATCGACAGGTGACGCAGTAGTCAGACGGCCTGCAATGACAGGCTACTTGGCTTCCTGCGGTTTCGGGAAGATCCACTTGCCTTCCAGAATGGCCTTGCCGGGCCGGTACAGGCGTACGATGTAGACCCAGCCCGGCACGATGGGGATGAAATTGTCGGCCTTGGGATCGCCGCCGAAATGAATGGTCACCGAGCCATCGGGATTCTTTTTGGCGGTCACGTTGTTGTAGGAATAGATGTTGTACGGGTTGGGCACCATGAAGCGTTCCTTGTTGTACACGGTGACCGACCAGAAGCCGTTGCCCTCGATGGGCACATCCCTGGGCACGTGCAGCACGTAGGGTGTCTTGCCGTCGTTCTTCGGTACCTGACCGGGAACGTAGAGGGCGTCGCGTTTCTGCAGACCGCCCCACCCCACGGCCACCCCCATGGCATTGCGCAGGTACGAACGGTCACACTTGACGCCGAAGAAGGTGGAGCTGTCGCTCAGGGAACTGCCGAGGGTGTCGTAGGCCTTGCGCATCCGCAGCATCTGTTTCTCGTTCCACTCGGCCAGACCGCCGAGATCGCCCTTGTCCTTCTGTTCGACCTTGACCGCATCCTGGAGGCGGTGGGCAGCCTTCAGATCCGCCGGATCGTTGGGATCGGCAAAGGTCCGGATACCCAGCATGATGTAACGGGTGCCGATTTCCGCCTGGCTGAACGTCCACCGGCCCGGCACATACCGCGCGGGATAGATGTCGTGATCCTGGGAGACCAGCATCAGGGACATGTACCGGTCGCCGGTGTCCGGCAGGGTCACGGTCAGCGGCGATTTGGACAGATCGAACACGCCGAAGGAATACAGCGTGTCGCGGTTGCCGCTCATGGTCACCTGCTTGTGCACGTCGTAGTGCTTGCGGCTGTGGGCGAAACGGCCAAAGGCCTTGTATTTGTCGGCATAACCCTTGAACTGGAGATCGGTCTCGGCGCGCACGTAGTTGTAGGCATCGACCGTCGGGGGCTGGTGATCCCAGTCCGGCTGGTAATAACGCCTGTCGCACTGCTGCGCCGCGGCAGCCTGACCGCTCAGCATGACCATCCCGGCCAGGATCAGGATTTTCCGGATCGTTTTCATGTCGTCTCCTTGCATTTTTGAACAGGGCAATCAGTCCACCGGTTCCACATCCGGCATGACGAAACGGCGATCGATGATCGGAGTCAGGGCACCGTAGAAACGCAAACACGGTGCGGGCACCTTGCCGCCCGTGGGGATCCAGTTGTTATCCAGTCCCTTCGGGGGCGTGGGCCCGAAGTAGAGCGTGACGCTGCCATCGGGATTTTTCACCAGCTTGTCCATGTCGTAGGAGGAAATCCCCACTTTCCGCTCCGGGGTGTAGATGAAGGCCCAGGTCTCGCCGTCGTAGATGATCAGGGACCAGAACTGGCTGACCGGCATGTTGGGCGGAATGGTCAGCTTGTAGTTGCGACCGGCCTCGAGCGGCTTGCCCCTGGCGTCCATCTTGGCAAACAGATAGATGTTGGCCGGCTTCTCGTAATACTTGCGCGGATAGTAGGTCGCAAAAAAGTAGCGCTCGGC
>JALVBM010000495.1 GCA_027010665.1 Chromatiales bacterium | reverse complement strand
ATCTGCGCGATCCCTGCCTGCTTCTCTATCCCCAGCCCGAATGGGAAGACATCGAGCGCAAGCTGGTGCGTCTGGGCAACCTCGATCCCAGTGCCCGGCGGCTGCAGCGCCTGCTCATCGGTCACGCCACCGAGGCGGATCTGGACGGCAATGGCCGCATCCTGGTGCCGCCGCCGCTGCGCGAGTTCGCCGGACTGAACAAGAAGGTGGCGCTCATTGGTCAGGGCAAGAAGTTCGAGCTCTGGGACGAGCAGGTCTGGAACGAGGAGCGCCAGAAATGGCTGGCAGAGGGGGCAAAGGACGCGGAGCTGTCGGCGCAACTCGAGTCCCTGTCGCTGTGAGTTCGGGCGAGCATCGGCCGGTACTGCTGGAGGAGGCATTGACGGCACTGAACATCAGGGCGGACGGTCGTTACGTGGACGGCACCTTCGGCCGCGGCGGCCACAGCGGGGCCATCCTGGCGCGCCTGGGGCCGGAAGGCCGGCTGCTGGCGCTGGACAAGGACCCGGCGGCCGTCGCCGAGGGCGAGCGTCGCTTCGGCGACGATCCCCGCTTCGTCATTCGCCAGACCTCCTTCGCCGAGATCGGCGAGGTGACCCGCACTCTGGGCTGGCTCGGCAAGGTGGACGGCATCCTGCTGGACCTGGGCGTCTCCTCGCCGCAACTGGACGATGCCGAACGGGGCTTCAGTTTCCGTCACGACGGTCCCC
Source organism: Chromatiales bacterium (assembly GCA_027010665.1). Lineage (GTDB taxonomy): Bacteria > Pseudomonadota > Gammaproteobacteria > UBA6429 > Thiohalophilaceae > JALSSV01. The sequence goes on along the minus strand of JALVBM010000495.1, from coordinate 947 downwards.
TGGACATGCGCATGGATCCGACCCGCGGGCCGTCCGCCGCCGAATGGCTGGCCGAGGCATCCGAGCAGGAAATCGCCCGGGTATTGAAGGAATACGGCGAGGAGCGTTTCGCCAGACGCATCGCCCGCGCCATCGTCCAGGCGCGGGCGGAGGTGCCCATCGAGACCACCGGCCGGCTGGCGTCGATCGTCGCCGCGGCCGTGCCGAATCGGGAGCCGGGCAAGGATCCGGCCACCCGCAGCTTCCAGGCCATTCGCATTTTCATCAATCGCGAGCTGGCGGATCTGCAGGCGTTTCTCGATCAGGTGCTGGCGGTGCTGGCGCCGGGCGGGCGCCTGGCGGTGATCAGTTTCCACTCGCTGGAGGACCGGCTGGTGAAGCGCTTCATCCGCGAGCAGGAGAAGGGCGACCGGTTTCCACCGGATTTGCCGGTCACCGCCGCCCAGTTGCAGCCCCGGCTGCGGGCGGTGGGCAAGCCGATCCGGCCCTCGGAAACGGAAGTGCGGGAAAACCCCCGGGCCCGCAGTGCCATCCTGCGGGTGGCCGAGCGGCTGGCCGGGGATGCGGCGTGAGGCGGCATTTGCCCGTGGCCCTGCTCGCCCTGGCGGTGCTGGCCAGCGCGCTCGGCGTGGTCTATGCCAAGCACCGCAGCCGGGTGCTGTTCGTGCAGCTCAACGAGCTGCAGCAGCAGCGGGACGCGATGAACGTGGAGTGGGGCCAGTTGCAACTGGAACTGAGCACCTGGGCCAACCAGAGCCGGATTGAACAGATCGCGCGGCGCCGACTGCGCATGCACAACGTGGATTTCGACCAGGTGGTGATGATTCGCCCATGAGCGCGCCCTTGCACAAGCCGGTTTCCGCCTTCCGCCTCGCCGTGGTGGGTGGCATCGTGCTGCTCGCCGGCGCGGTGCTGGTCTGGCGCGCGGTGGATCTGCACGTCTTCAA
>JALVBM010000494.1 GCA_027010665.1 Chromatiales bacterium | reverse complement strand
GTGATGCGGAAGATGCCGATGAACAGCAGGATGAGCAGCGCCTGCCGGCCGTTGCGCTCGAAGAATTCGACGAAGGGATTGACCACGGCCGCCACGAACCAGGTCACCAGCCTTCGCCAGCGCGCGGACAACCGGGAAACCCCGTCGATCTCCCCCACGAGCTCGTCTGCCGCGGACAGCACGGCAGCTTCAGCAGGATGGACCGGTTCCCGCACCAGCAGAATGGTGGCCATGCCAATGCCCATCAATGCCGCCATGATGGTGTAGGCCATGGACCAGCCCAGGAACTCGGCCAGATACAGCGCTCCGGCGCCGGCGATCAGGGTGCCGAAGCGATAACCGCCGATATACATGGCCGACATGGCGCCCTGGTATTCGGAACCGATGATTTCGATACGATAGGCATCCAGGGCCACGTCCTGGGTGGCCGAGGCGAAGGCCACCAGCAGGGCGGCCAGTGCAAAGGCGCCGGTATGGGCCACCGGATCGGTGTGGGCCATGATCAGCAGGCCGGCGGCGATGCCCACCTGCCCCACCAGCATCCAGCTGCGCCGCTTGCCCAGCCAGCGGGTGAGCCCGGGCAACGGCACCCGATCCACGATTGGCGCCCACAGGACCTTGATGGAATAGGTGATCCCCACCCAGCTGAAGAAACCGATCACCGTGCGGCTGAGGCCCGCCTCGGCCAGCCAGCGCGACAGGGTGCTGAACACCAGCAGGAACGGCAGGCCCGCCGCGAACCCCAGAAACAGCATGGCCAGCACCTGCGGCCGGCGATAGACGGTCCAGGCTTCATGCCAGCTGTGCAGGGTGGGCAGCGCCATGGGAGGATTCGAGGATGCAATCGGGACGGGGTGCTGGTACTTTAACATGAACCCCCTGTTCTCGCGGCAACCGGCTTCATCGCCAAGGAGAAGTCATGACCCCACGTCATGTCCGCGTAGCGTTCATCGTCATCACCGTCCTGATCGCCATCGGCGCCGGCATGTGGTGGCTGACCCGCCCCGAACCGGTGTCCGTCGTCGTGCGCAAGGTGGACAAGGGCATGGTCCAGGACACGGTGGCCAACACCCGCGCCGGAACCGTCAAGGCCTGCCGCCGCGCCGGCCTGTCGCCCACCATCGGCGGACAGATTGTCCGCCTTCCGGTCAGGGAAGGCGATCACGTCAAGGCCGGTCAGATCCTGATGGAGTTCTGGAACGTCGATCGCAAGGCGCAACGGGAACTGGCCCGCAACGAACATGCCGCCGCGCGCGCCCGCGCCAACCAGGCCTGCGTGCTGGCCGACGTGGCCCGGCGCGAAGCCGAACGCCTGCGGGCGATGAAGAAGAAGGGGCTGGCCGCCGAGGAAGCCGTGGACAAGGCCGACGGTGAGGCACGCGCCCAGGCGGCCGCCTGCCGTGCCGCCCGCGCCCAGGAAAAGGTCAGCGAAAGTCGCATCCGGGTGGCCGAGGCGGCGCTGGAACAGACCCAGCTGGCAGCGCCCTTCGACGGCATCGTGGCCGAGGTCAACGGCGAGATCGGCGAGTTCGTCACCCCCTCGCCGGTGGGCGTGGCCACTCCACCGGCCATCGATCTCATCGACATGCGCTGCGTCTACATCTCCGCCCCCATCGACGAGGTGGACGCGCCGAAGATCCGCACCGGCATGCCGGCCCGCATCTCCCTCGACGCCTTTCGCGGCAAGGTCTTCACCGGCCATGTCCGGCGGATCGCACCCTATGTTCTCACCCGGGCCAAGCAGGCCCGCACCGTGGACGTGGAAGCCGAATTCGAGAATCCCGACGAGAGCCGCGACATGCTGCCCGGTTACAGCGCCGACATCGAAGTCATCGTGGCGGAGAAGGCCGATGTCCTGCGCGTCCCCACCGAAGCCATCCTCGAGGGCGACAAGGTCCTGGTGTACCGCGACGGCGAACCCCTGGAACAACGCCGCATCGAAACCGGCCTGGGCAACTGGGAATGGACCGAAGTGGTCGCCGGCCTCAAGGCCGGCGAGGAAGTCGTGGTCTCCGTCGACCGCAAGGGCGTCGAAGCGGGCGTACCGGCGGTGCGGGAAACGCAAGAGGATTGACGACGGTGGAAGGAACACGGAGGGCACGGAGACACGGAGTTCACGGAGAAATTGCGTTGAAAATGTCCGGAAGACAACACGCCAAACCCTCCCACCGAAAGCACTCCGTGTCCTCCGTGTCCTCCGTGTCTCCGTGCCCTCCGTGTTCTCTGCGACACAGCCGACAGACATGATCGACCTCGAACACATCCACCGCGATTTCCAGGTCGGCGATCAGTTCGTCCATGCGCTGGACGACGTGACGCTGCACATCGACGCGGGCGATTACGTCTCCATCATGGGCCCGTCCGGGTCGGGCAAGTCGACGCTGCTGAACATCATCGGTCTGCTGGACCGCCCCACGGGCGGCACCTACCGGCTCAATGGCCGCGACGTGACCGATCTCTCCGATGCCGAGCAGGCCCACGTGCGCAACCGGGAGATCGGCTTCGTCTTCCAGGCCTTTCATCTGGTGCCGCGGTTGACCGCGTTCGAGAACGTGGAGCTGCCCCTGATCCTCGCCGGCATGGAACCGGCCGAGCGCCAGGAACGGGTGCGCGAGGCACTCGAGGCCATGGGGCTCACCGCCCGGGCCCGGCACAAGCCCGATCAGCTCTCCGGCGGCCAGCGCCAGCGGGTGGCCATCGCCCGCGCCACGGTCACCCGGCCCAACGTGATCCTGGCCGACGAGCCCACCGGCAATCTCGATCACACGTCGGGCGGCGAGGTGGTGCGTACGCTGGAGGCGCTCAACGCGCAGGGCATCGCCCTCATCGTGGTCACCCACGATCCGCTGGTGGGCGAACGGGCCCGCCGGCAGTTGCACATGCTCGACGGTCGCCTGCACCGGGACGTGTCCGGCCATGCGCCTGCATAGCCGCGATGCGGCCGTCTTCGCCTGGGGCGCCCTGCGCGGCTATCCGGCCCGCACCGGCCTGATGCTGCTGGCCATGGCCATCGGCGTGGCGGCCGTGGTGGTGCTCACGGCGCTGGGCGAAGGCGCGCGCCGCTACGTGGTCGGCGAGTTCTCGGCCCTGGGGACCAACCTGCTGATCGTCATTCCCGGCCGCTCCGAGACCGGCGGCTTCAGCCCCAGCACCCTGATGGGCGAGACGCCCCGGGATCTGACCATCGCCGACGCCGAGGCCCTGACCCGCAGCGTCAACGTGCGGCGCGTGGCGCCGCTGAACGTGGGCCAGTCCGAGGTGAGCTGGGGCGGGCGTTCCCGGGAAGTGGTGATCATCGGCGCCACCCACGAATACCTGGCCATCCGCAAGTGGAAACTGGGCCAGGGCCAGTTCCTGCCGGTGGCGAAATGGGATCGGGCCATCCCGGTGGCGGTGATCGGCGGCAGGATCCGGCGCGAGATCTTCGGCCCGCACCGGGCCCTGGGCGAATGGCTGCGCATCGGCGACCGGCGCTATCGGGTCGTCGGCATCCTCGCCTCGAAGGGCCGCTCCATCGGCGTGGACGTGGAGGATCTGGTGATCATCCCCGTGGCCTCCGCCCAGCAACTGTTCAACACGCCCTCGCTGTTCCGCATTCTGGTCGAGGCCCGCTCCCGGGAGGCCATTGCGCCGGCGAAACGCTTCGTGATCGAGACCCTGCAGCGCCGCCACCAGGGCGTGAAGGACGTGACCGTGATCACCCAGGACGCGGTCCTGGCCACCTTCGACAAGATCCTCGGCGCCCTGACCTATGCCGTGGGCGGCATCGCCGCCATCTCGCTGGCGGTGGCCGGCATCCTGATCATGAACGTGATGCTGGTGGCAGTCTCCCAGCGCACCGCGGAAATCGGCCTGCTCAAGGCCCTGGGCGCTTCGCGACAGGAAATCACCGTGCTGATCCTGACCGAGGCCGGTCTGCTCTCGGCCACCGGCGCGCTCGGCGGGTTGCTGCTCGGCCTGCTCGGCAACGGACTCATCCGCCGGGTGCTGCCGGTCCTGCCCGCCCAGACGCCGCTGTGGGCGCTGCTCTCGGCCATCGGCGTGGCGGTGCTGACCGGCCTGCTGTTCAGCATCCTGCCGGCCCGCCGCGCCGCACGACTCGATCCCGTTCTGGCCCTGTCCCGCCGGTGAAGCCATGCGCAGCCGCGACTTCCTCCAACTGACCGGCACCTCCCTGGTGGCCCACCGCCTGCGCAGTCTGCTCACCGCGCTGGGTATCGCCGTGGGCATCGCCGCGGTGATCATTCTCACCGCCATCGGCGAAGGCCTGCACAAGTTCGTGCTCGAGGAATTTACCCAGTTCGGCACCACGCTGGTGGCCATCAATCCGGGCAAGGCCACCACCGCCGGCACCACCATGGGCGTGTTCGGCACCAACCGGCCCCTGACCATCGACGACGCCGAGGCCCTCGGCCGGCTGCCCTACGTGGAGGCGGTGGTGCCCTTCGTGCAGGGCAACGCCGAAGTGGACGCCGGCGGGCGCCGCCGGCGCACCAACGTCTATGGCACCGGCCCGCAGATGCCCGAGGCCTTTCGCATGCACGTGCGCTCCGGACGCTTCCTGCCGGCCGACGATCCCGACGCCCCGCGCGCCTTTGCGGTGCTGGGCAGCAAGCTGCGCGCCGAACTGTTCGGCACCCGGAACCCGCTGGGCCAGCGCATCGCCATCGGCGGCAGCCGCTACCGGGTGATCGGCGTGATGGAATCCAAGGGCACCGTGCTGGGCTTCGATCTCGACGACTCGGTCTACATCCCCGCCACCCGCGCCCTGGGCCTGTTCAACCGTGACAGCCTGTTCGAAATCGACGTGCTCTATCGGGAGGAAACACCGGTGGAAAAGGTCGTGGAGGGCATCCGCCAGACCCTCGTCGCCCGCCACGGCAAGGAAGACTTCACCATCACCACCCAGCAGCAGATGCTGGACGTGCTCGGCTCGGTGCTGGACGTGCTCACCTTCGCCGTCGGCGCCATCGGCGGCATCTCCCTGCTGGTGGGCAGCATCGGCATCGTCACCATCATGACCATCGCGGTCAACGAACGCACCGCCGAGATTGGCCTGCTGCGCGCTCTCGGCGCCCGCCGCCGTCAGATCCTGGCCCTGTTCCTGGGCGAGGCCGTGGTCCTCGCCGCCATCGGCGGCCTCGCCGGCCTGCTCCTCGGCATCGGCACCGCCTGGCTGCTGCACGCCGTGATCCCGGCCCTGCCGGTGCACACGCCCGTCCGGTTCGTCATCCTCGCCGAAACCCTCTCCCTCCTCATCGGCCTCGCCGCCGGCGTCCTCCCCGCCCGCCGCGCCGCCCGCCTGGACCCGGTGGCGGCCTTGCGGGCGGAGTGAGGCTTCGATTTGATTCGGTGGGAATAACACGGAGGGCACGGAGACACGGAGAACACGGAGGGTTTGATAGTTATGTCGGTCAGCCTCTCTGTACCCTTTGGGTATCAGGCCGACATTGTGCGATACCATGGCTTTTTTGTCGGCCTAAAGGTCGGCCTGCATATAATTCGAATTCGCACAAACAAAACCTCCGTGCCCTCCGTGTCTCCGTGCCCTCCGTGTTCCTTCCACCGCATTCAAAAAGTGGTTCACAGATCGATATCGTAATCCATGATCAACGGCGCATGATCCGAGAACCACTTGTCCTTGTAGATCCGCGCCTTGAGCACCTTGTCCTTCAGGCCTGGGGTGATGATCTGGTAGTCGATGCGCCAGCCCACGTTCTTTTCCCGGGCGCGGCCGCGGTTGGACCACCAGGTGTACTGGCCGGGGCGCGGGTCCACCACGCGGAAGGCGTCCACGTAGCCCAGTTCGTTGAACAGCCGATCGAGCCAGGCGCGCTCCTCGGGGGTGCAGCCGGAGTTCTTCTGGTTGCTCTTCCAGTTGGTGATGTCGATTTCCTTGTGCACGATGTTGATGTCGCCGCAGATGATGAACTCCCGTTTCTTGCGACGCAGGGCGCGGAATTCCTCGTAGATGCGCGCCATGAACTCGAGCTTGCGCTGGTGCCGTTCCGGGCTGGCCGAACCCGACGGCAGATAGAAGGAAACGATGCTCAGACCGTCGTAGTCGGCCTGCAGCCAGCGGCCTTCGCTGTCCACCGGATCCCAGCCCAGTCCGCGCACGATGCGATTCGGTTCCTTGCGGGAGAAGATGGCGGTGCCGCTGTAGCCCTTCTTCTGTGCATCGAAATAGTAGGTGTGGAAGTTGCGCGGGTAATAGCCCGGATCGAGCTGGTCTTCCTGCGCCTTGGTCTCCTGCAGGCAGACCACGTCGGCCCGCTGGCGACGCAGCCAGTCGAAGAATCCCTTGCGCGCCGCGGCGCGGATGCCGTTGACGTTGAAGGTGATGACCCGCAGCATGGACGACTCCCGGTGTGAACACGAAAGCGTGTATCATACACGCCCCGCAGGCCCACACGAAGACATCCCCATGCTGCCCTACCAGAAGGAATTCATCGACTTCGCCCTGCAGCGCCAGGTGCTGCGCTTCGGCGAGTTCACCCTCAAGTCCGGCCGTCTCAGCCCCTATTTCTTCAATGCCGGCCTGTTCAACACCGGCGAGGCCCTGGCCCGGCTCGGCCGCTTCTACGCCGAGGCCATCGTCCGCGAGGCCCCGGTCTTCGACGTGCTGTTCGGCCCCGCCTACAAGGGCATCCCGCTGGCCAGCGCCGCTACCATCGCCCTGGCCGACCGGCACGGCCGCGACGTGCCCTGGTGCTTCAACCGCAAGGAAGCCAAGGCCCACGGCGAAGGCGGCAACCTGGTCGGCTCGCCCCTGCAGGGCAAGGTGATGATCATCGACGACGTGATCACCGCCGGGACCGCCATCCGCGAATCCATGGCCATCATCGAGGCCCACGGCGCCCGTCCCGCCGGCGTGATCATCGCCCTCGACCGCCAGGAACGCGGCACCGGCGACAAGTCCGCCATCCAGGAAGTGGAAGA
>JALVBM010000493.1 GCA_027010665.1 Chromatiales bacterium | reverse complement strand
AAAAATGTCTCGACGCCGTGTTCGATCTGGTGCTGTCCCTGCGCGGCACCCTCTCCGGTGAGCACGGCATCGGGCTGGTGAAGCGGGAATTCGTGGGGCGGGAAATCGAACCGGTGACGCTGGCGCTCATGCGGCGCATCAAGCGGGAGTTCGATCCGAAGGGGATTCTGAATCCGGGGAAGGGGTTGCCGGAGGCGGGTGGGGAAAAGCCCCGGAAGTAAAACGGCCGCGAATGAATTCGGGGTCGGGGCCGAGGAAGAGACAATGCCTGGCTTCGAACAGGCGATCAAGAAATTGATAGTCGGATACTTCGACAATCGCGGCGAGGGCGCCGCTCCTACAAAATCAGTGGCGAGGGACGAGTTGCGAGGAACGAGGAAAAGCTGGGACCTGGCCTCGAACGGGTGATCACAACATCAAGATCCGGATGCTTCGTTTATCGCGGCTATGCGCCGCTCCTACGATATCAGGGACGAGGGACGAGTGGCGAGGGACGAGGAAAAGCATTTATGCACGACGCCGAATGGTCTTTGGCCTGTTTGCAAATCCGGCTCCGAATGTAGGAGCGGCGCCCCCGCCGCGATGGTCGAGGCATCCGAACTTTAGCTATGTGATCAGCTGTTCGAAGTCGAGCACCAGCTTCTCCATGCCCTCGTCCCTCACCTCTGATATTCTGAAATCATTCTCCTTGTATTTCTTCCAGAATCCGCTTGTAGAGGTCGTAGTCTTCCTTGCTGTGCAGGACGGCGATGATTCGGTCGAAACGGGGTTCGTATTCGCGCATCACCCTGAGGGCGATGCGGGCGGCCTGTTCGCGGGGGTAGCCGTAGGCGCCGGTGCTGATGGCGGGGAAGGCGATGGTGCGGATATCGTTGGCCAGGGCCAGTTCGAGTGAATTTCGATAGGCGTTTTCCAGAATCCGGGCCTCGCCCTGATCGCCGCCGTGCCAGACGGGGCCGACAGTGCTGATGACATGACGGGCCGGGAGGTTGAAGCCGGGGGAGAGGCGGGCTTCGCCGGGCGGGCAGCCGCCCAGGGTCTTGTTGTATTCGCGCAGTTGCGGACCGGCGGCGCGATGAATGGCGCCGTCCACCCCGCCGCCGCCGAGCAGGGATGGGTTGGCGGCGTTGACGATGGCATCCACGTCCAGTCTGGTGATGTCGCCCTGCAGGATTTCGATCATGGTGGCCTGCCTTGCGGGTGGGTAAGGCACGTATCGATCGGGGTACGGCCTACTTGACCAGTTTCAGGCTGGGCCGGCCGGGACGCTCGGGCTCCGGGCTGGTGGGCGGCGGCTCGTTGTCCTCGAGATCGTTGAAGACCATGCCCTGACCGTTTTCCTTGGCATAGATGGCCAGTGCGGCGTTCACGGGAAAGCTGACCTCCATAGCCTGGCCGCCGAAGCGGGCCTTGAACAGCACGTACTCGTTGCCCAGCTCCAGGCCGCTGACGGCGCCGGGCCCGATGTTGAGCACGATCTTGCCGTTTTCCACGTACTGACGGGGAATCTGCGCCTGGGGATGTTCGGCGTTGACCAGCACGTAGGGCGTGAGATCGTTGTCGACGATCCAGTCGTAGATGGCGCGAAGCAGATAGGGCTGGCTGGGCGTCATGGTCATGCGAACGAGGGGACGGACCTACTCGTCCTTCAGTTCCCGCTCGCCTTCGGTCAGGCTTTCCTTGAAGGATTCCCGGTCGAACATGCGCTCGGCGTATTTGAGCAGCGGCTTGGCCGCGGCCGGCAGTTCGATGCCGAGATAGGGCAGGCGCCACAGCAGCGGCGTGATGGCGCAGTCGAGCAGCGAGAACTCCTCGCTCATGAAGTAGGGCTTCTGCTCGAAAATGGGGGAGACGCTGACCAGACTGTCGCGCAATTCCTTGCGCACGGCATCCGGCGCCTTGTTCTTGTCGCGCAACTGGCGGGCCAGGCCGTACCAGTCCCGTTCGATGCGATAAAGCATCAGGCGATGCTGGGCCCGGGAAACCGGGTCCACCGGCATCAGCGGCGGGTGCGGGAAACGCTCGTCCAGGTACTCCATGATGACCTGCGACTGGTAAAGCACCAGATCCCGATCCACCAGGGTCGGCACTTCCCCGTAGGGATTCAGTTCCTTCAGTTCGGCCGAAGGTTCCTGCAGGTTGACCCGCTCGATGTCGTAGCTGATCCCCTTTTCGGCGAGCACGATGCGCACCATGTGGCAATAGGGGCAGGTGTCGCCGGAGAACAGCGTCATTGCCAGACGGCGATTGGCCAGTTGCACCATGGGGTTACTCCACAACCTTGACTTTCGGGAAACGAACAGGGGGAGGCAACCGCCCTCCCCCTGCGACATCGATCACGACAAACGTTCCGGTCGCGGCATGCCTAGTGAACGTCCTTCCAGTATTCCTTCTTCAGGGCATAGGCCACGACGAACAGGATGACCAGATACAGCAGCACCCAGACGCCGATCTTGTAGCGAACCAGCTTGGCCGGCTCACCCATGTAGACCATGAAGTTCACCAAATCCCGGACCGCCAGGTCGTACTCGGCGCTGGAGAGCTTGCCCGGCTGCACCGTCTCGAAACCGACGATGTGCTTCTCTTCCTCGCCTTCGTGATTCTTGCGAACTTCATACACCGGCTTCTTCAGCCCTTCCAGTTCCCACAGCACGTGCGGCATGCCCACGTCCTTGAACACGGTGTTGTTCACGCCCCACGGACGGGAGCTGTCGAGATGGAAACCGCGCAGGTAGGAATAGAGCCAGTCGGCGCCACGGGCCCGGGCAACCACGCTCAGATCCGGCACCTTGGTGCCGAACCAGCGTTTGGCGTCATCGGCCGGCATGGCGATGGTCATGGTCTCGCCCACCTTTTCGGCGGCGAACATGAGGTTTTCCTTCACCTGGGCATCGGTGAGGCCGAGATCCTGCCCCATGCGGTTGTAGCGCATGTAGGCAGCCGAATGGCAACTCAGGCAGTAGTTGACGAACAGCTTCGCGCCCCGGCGCAGGGAGTCCTGATCGTGCAGGTCGATGTCGGCCTTGTCCAGCTTCACGCCACCGCCACTGGCCAGGGCCAGAACCGGTACGAAACCCAACAGGAATGCAGTGATGATCTTCTTCATTAGCTTGTCACCCTTTCAGGAACCGGCTTTTCCTGGTTCAGATTGGTAAACGTGCCCAGCAGCATGAAGGCCAGGTAGACGCTGGGAATCAGCCAGCTGGTCATGACCAGCGACTGGTTCGCCTCGTTGAGCCGTACGATGTCGTAGATGCTGTAGAGGCCGATCAGCACCACCAGCGAACCGATGGCCGCGCCGACGCTTCGCGGCTTGCTGTGGAACCAGAGGACGAAGAAGAACAGGAAGTACACTTCGGAGAAGCGCAGCCCCATCTCCGCCAGCACCGGCTCCGGCGGGTTGACGCCCAGATAGCCCAGATAGATGAACACTGCAGCGAAGAAGATCAGGTTGATCTTGTGCAGCGCACTGCGATAACGCCAGGACTTGATGGGATTCTTGTCCAGCCAGGGCAGGAAGAACAGGATGACCACGCCGGCGCCCATGGCAATCACACCGAGGAACGGATCGGGCACGGCACGCAGCATGGTATAGAAGGGGGTGAAGTACCAGACCGGGGCAATGTGTTCCGGCGTCTTCAGCGGATCGGCCGGGACGAAGTTGGCGTGCTCCAGGAAGTAGCCGCCCATCTCCGGATAGAAGAACATCACCGCAGCAAAGAACATCAGGAACACGACCACGCCGACGATGTCCTTGACCGTGTAGTACGGATGGAAGGGAATGCCATCCAGCGGAACGCCGTCCGGACCCTTGTTCTTCTTGATTTCCACGCCGTCGGGGTTGTTGGAGCCCACTTCGTGCAGGGCGATGATGTGGGCCACCACCAGGGCCAGCAGCACCAGCGGCACGGCGATGACGTGGAAGGCAAAGAACCGGTTCAGGGTGGCGTCGGAGATGACGTAGTCGCCACGGATCCAGATGGACAGATCCTCGCCGATGACCGGAATGGCGCCAAACAGGTTGACGATCACCTGTGCGCCCCAGTAGGACATCTGGCCCCAGGGCAGCAGGTAGCCCATGAAGGCTTCGGCCATCAGGGCCAGGTAGATCAGCATGCCGAAGATCCACACCAGTTCGCGGGGCTGCTTGAACGAACCGTACATCAGCCCGCGGAACATGTGCAGATAGACGACGATGAAGAAGGCCGAGGCCCCGGTGGAGTGCATGTAGCGGATGATCCAGCCGCCATACACGTCACGCATGATGTACTCGACGGAGCCGAAGGCCAGGGCGGCGTCCGGCTTGTAGTTCATGGTCAGGAAGATGCCGGTGACGATCTGGATGACCAGCACCAGCAGGGCCAGGGAGCCGAAGAAATACCAGAAGTTGAAATTCTTGGGGGCGTAGTACTTGGAAAGGTGCTCCTCCCACATCTTGGTGAGCGGGAAGCGCGCATCAATCCAGGCCATGAAATCCTGCGACTTGCTCATCACGCGGCTCCTTCATCTTTACCGATCAGGATGCGGGTGTCGCTGAGGTACATGTGCGGCGGCACCAGCAGGTTGATGTTGGCGGGCACGCCCTGGAAGACACGGCCGGCCAGGTCGAAACGGGAGCCGTGGCAGGGGCAGAAGAAACCGCCGAGCCAGTTTTCGCCCAGATCCGCGGGGGCGATTTCCGGACGATAGGTGGGCGAGCAGCCGAGGTGGGTACAGATGCCGACGATGACCGCGTACTCGGGCTTGATGGCCCGGTATGCGTTCTTGCAGTACGGCGGCTGCTGGGATTCCACTTCCGACTCGGGATCGCGCAGAAAGGGATCGTTCTTGGGCAGATCGTCGATGTTCTGCTGGGTGCGATGGACGATCCAGACGGGCTTGCCCCGCCATTCCACGGTCATCATCGCGCCCGGTTCGAGCTTGCTGATGTCCGCCTCGACGGGGGCACCGGCGGCCTGGGCGCGGGCACTGGGCCACATGGAGGCGACAAAGGGGACGGCCGCACCCACGGCTCCGACGGCGCCGACCACGGTGGTGGCGGCCGTCAGAAACCGGCGTCGGCTGGTATCAACGCCATCTGTACTCATTCAACGATCTCCCGATTTTCGGATGGTTTTTTCGGTCGCGCGGACCTTAGCATTCCCGTTCTGCTTTCAGGATGATCTGGATCAACACCAAATCATTAGAATTTAATTATTTGTTAAACAGGAATTTCGAGCGCGCATAGTTTGCGTCAAGCGCGCGACATTATCAACCGTGAAGTTGATTTCATCCTTTGTTTCAAAGGCTTATACGGGATTCGGGATGTCGACGAATTCCACTTCGAGGCCGAATTCTGCCGACAGATGCTCGCCGAGGGCCCGTGCGCCATCCCGCTCGGTGGCATGATGCCCGGCGGCATAGAAGTGGATGCCGCACTCCCGCGCCACGTGCACGGTCTGCTCCGACGCCTCGCCGGTGAGGAAGGCATCGACGCCGAGCGCCACCGCCGCCTCGATGTAGGACTGGGCCGCGCCGCTGCACCAGGCCACGGTTCGCACCGGCCGATCGCTGCCGGCGACGTGCAACGGCGCCCGACCGAGCGCCTTTTCGATGCGTGAAGCGAATGCGTCGCCCGTTTCGGCCCCGGGCAGGCCGCCGTACAGGCCGATCTGGGGCGCCTCCGGGCCGAAGCGGCCTTCCACGCTCAATCCCAGCCGCTGCGCCAGCTGGGCGTTGTTGCCGTGGACCGGATGGGCATCCAGGGGCAGATGGTAGGCCAGCAGGCTGATCCCGTGCTGCAGCAGGGTGGCCAGCCGGCGATGTTTCATGCCGACGATGCGCGGATCCTCGCCGCGCCAGAACCAGCCATGGTGGACCAGAATGGCATCGGCCTCCCGTTCCACGGCTGCGTCGATGAGGGCCTGGGAGGCCGTAACCCCGGTGACCAGCCGCTGCACGGTTTCGCGCCCGGCCACCTGCAGGCCGTTGGGGCAATAGTCCTGGAAGCGATCCACTTCGAGGAGATCGTGGCAGTAGGCCTGCAGGGTCTTCAGTTCGATCATGGCGGGTTCATCCGGTCTGTTATGATGGGGCCGTTGCCCGATGCGGGCCGATTGTAACCGACCGACGGCCATGCGACTCTCCCGAATCATTGTCTTCGTCTTCCAGTTCGCCACCATCGGACTGGCGGCGGCGTTCGTGATCCTCTATCTGTTCCCCCAGTTCCGGCCCGATTTCGCCCAGGCGCCGCAGGTGGTGCAGGTCCAGGAAGCGCCGCTGAACGCCCCGCCGCTGGTGCCCGGTGTCACGTCCTACGCCGACGCCGTGGAAAAGGCCGCGCCGGCGGTGGTGAACATCTTCACCCGCAAGGTGGTCACTGAAACGCCGGAGCGCACCCTCTCCCCCCGCTTCCGGGGCATGCCGGGCGAGACGCCTCGACAACGACTCGAGACCAGCCTGGGCTCCGGCGTCATCATCAGCACCGAGGGCTACATCCTCACCAACCATCACGTGGTGGCCGGCGCCGATGCCATCGAGGTGGCCCTGCGCGACGGCCGCACCACCACCGCCACCGTGGTGGGGACCGATCCGGAAACGGATCTGGCCGTGCTGCGCATCCAGTTGCCGGATCTCAAGGCCATGGTCCTCGGCCATTCGCGCACGCTGCGGGTGGGCGACGTGGTGCTGGCCATCGGCAATCCCTTCGGCGTGGGCCAGACGGTCACTTCCGGCATCGTCAGCGCCACCGGGCGGGACATGCTCGGCATCAACACCTTCGAGAACTTCATCCAGACCGATGCCGCCATCAATCCGGGCAATTCGGGCGGCGCGCTGATCACCACCGACGGCAACCTGGTGGGCATCAACACCGCCATCTTTTCCCAGAGCGGGGGCTCGGAAGGGATCGGTTTCGCCATCCCGGTGGATCTGGCGCGCAAGGTGCTGGCGCAGATCATCGAAAA
>JALVBM010000492.1 GCA_027010665.1 Chromatiales bacterium | reverse complement strand
GCCGGCGAGATGGCCGATCCGGCCGCCCTGCGGGCCTTCGTGGAGCGGGAGATCGCCCCCTATTTCGATTTTGCCTACATGACCCGCTGGGTCGTCGGCCCGGCCTGGCGGCGTCTGCCCCCGCCCCAGCGGGCGGCGGAAGTGGCCCGCTTCGAGCAGCGTTTCATCACCGCCATGCTGCGTCAGATCGCCGGCTTCGGTCCCAAACGGGTGCGCTATCTGCCTCCGCGCGGCGAGCCCGGTGGGCAGGTGGTCACCCTGTCCCTGCAGGTGTTCCCGGTGCAGGGCTATCCCACCCGGCTCGACTTCCGCCTCTATCGCGGCCCGCAGGGCTGGAAGGTGTTCGACGTGGCCGCCAACGGCCAGAGCGCGCTGGCCTGGTTCCGGCAGCAGTACCGCGCCGGGGGGCCGGCGCCCGTGGCCTACTGAGCGGTGGCCGGTGAATCCCGCCGCGTGATCATCGCGGCGCTGATCGGCAACACGCTGATTGCCGTGACCAAGTTCGTGGCCGCGGCGCTCACCGGCAGCTCGGCGATGCTCTCCGAGGGCATCCACTCGCTGGTGGATACCGGCAACCAGGTGCTGATGCTGCACGGCCTGCGCCAGGCCCGCAAACCGCCCGACGCGCGCTTTCCCTTCGGCCATGGCAAGGAGATCTACTTCTGGAGCTTCGTGGTCGCGATCCTGATCTTCGCCCTGGGCGGCGGCATTTCCATCTATGAAGGCATCGTCCACCTGCGCCATCCGCAGGCGATCGAAAACCCGCTGATCAACTACGTGGTGCTCGGACTGGCGATCCTGTTCGAGGGCGCCGCCTGGCTGTTCGCCTTCCGGGCCTTTCGCCAGACCAAGGGCCGCTGGGGCTACATCGAGGCGGTGCAGCGGGCCAAGGATCCGTCCCTGTTCGTGGTGCTGTTCGAGGACAGCGCGGCGCTGCTGGGCCTGCTGGTGGCGCTGGCCGGCGTGGGCCTCAGCCAGCTCACGGGCATCCTGTATTTCGACGGCATCGCTTCGGTGATCATCGGCCTGATCCTGGTGGGCACGGCGGTGTGGCTCGCCTGGGAGACCAAGGGCCTGCTCATCGGCGAGAGCGCCAATGCGCCGGTGGTGGAAGGGATCCGCGCGATCCTCGAGGCCTGTCCGGTCATCGAGCACGTCAACGAGGTGCTGACCATGCACATGGGACCGGACTACATTCTGGTCAACATCGCCGTGGACTTCCGCGACGACGTGGCCGCCGGCGACATCGAACGCACCATCGCCGAGCTCGATGCCCGGATCCGCGAACGCTTCCCGAAGGTGAAGCGGGTCTTCATCGAGGCCGAGGCCTGGCGGCGGGGGAGCCACTGAAGAACGTTTTTACGGGAAGCCGGTTCGTTCCGATGCCATGCAGGGAACCGCGGTAGTGAGCCGAACATCCTGATTCCCGAGCAGGCTACTCCTGGCATCTGGACATTTCCGGCCCGCGGCGGCATGCTGGATATTTCGGGTCGAAGCAGGAAAAAGGCCGGAACACCGTGGCGCAGGAAACCTTGCCACGCCCGCCAAGATGGCCATGTATCGCGATTTCTTCCAGCTCGATGATCTGCCGTTCCGGCTGACGGCCGACAGCCGCTATTTCTTCATGGGCGACGGTCACGCCCAGGCCTCGGCCTATCTCAACTATCTGCTGCA
>JALVBM010000491.1 GCA_027010665.1 Chromatiales bacterium | reverse complement strand
CCGGCCGCCTGCGCGGGATGATCCCGCTGGAACAGCACCCAGACGTATTCGTCCACGGCGGCCACGTCCGCAAGACCCGCGCTCACGGCCTGGATGCTGCGCTCGTGGCTGCCGACGTGCAGCAGCAGGCGGAAGAAGGCGTGAATGTCCTGCCCCTGGCGCTGCAGATACGAGGCGGGCACGAGGAATCCCGAATTGGATCGGGGATCGGAATAGGCGAAGACCGCGCCGGCAAAATCCGTGAGATCCTCGCCCGACCGTTCCCGTGCGGTGAGGATCACGCTGTGATAGCGCGGCTGTCCCCGAAACAGGGGCACCACGACCAGTTGCTGTCCGTCCCGGGCATGGTCCTGCACGAAGGGAGCACCGCAGGTCCAGCCCAGGGCCGTCGGCTCGCGCCGCAGGGCATCGGACAGGGCGTCGTAGCTGGAGACGAAATGCAGATGCAGCGGGTAGCCACCATGTTGCGAGAGCCAGTCGACGAAACGCTCGAGCAGGCGGGTATTGCCCTGATTGGGCACCACGCTGGTCACATAGAAGGCATGTTCGCCATCGTGTCGGACATCGGCCCGGGCTGCCGCCACCAGCAGGCACAGCCCCAGCACGATGAAACGAATTCCGTTGGCCCTCATGCGCGTGTCCCTGCTCCCTTGTGCTGCCTTCCGTCAACTATAGTCGAGGGCCGCAACGGGAACCACAACAAAGGGAATTTCCCGCCCCCAAAAAGACAAACCCCGCCTGAGCGGGGTTTGTGCAATCCGGGCCTGGCGACCCGTCCTACTGCGCGACCACCTTGGTCGCCTGCGGACCCTTGGGACCGTTTTCCACCTCGTACGACACCGCCTGACCGTCGGCCAGCGTGCGGAATCCGTCTGCCTGAATTGCGGAGAAGTGAACGAACACATCCGCGCCGCCATCATCGGGTGCGATGAAACCGAAGCCCTTGGATTCGTTGAACCACTTCACTTTGCCAGTTGCCATAAAAAAGTACCTTTGTTCTAAAAAAATGGAATTGCCTGTTGCAGATGTATTCCGGACGACTCGAGAGAAAGACCGCGGGCGGGAAACTTCCGAGGAGGGCCAAAAAGCGCATTTGCAACGGTTTCATCCTAGCAGCCTTTTTCGCCCCTGCCTATGGCGGGAGCGCATTTTCCCCGGCCAGGGGCAACGCGCCGACCGCCAGCACCGGGGAGGAATCCGGGGCCACCGATAACGCGCCAGCCCGGCGCCACGGCCGGCGCAGGCCGTCGAAGTAAACAGGCCAACCAACATAGTCGGTGCTAACTAACCTGGCAAGCGGGGAAACCGCGCACATTCCGTATTCACCCCTCGCCGCCACGCTTTATTGCTGGCATTCCCGCCCAATACCTGATAGGATTACTCAACTTTTGAATCACTACCGAAATACCGAGGAATACCATGGAAGCAATCGTCAACGGCCAGACCATCAAACTTTCCGAAGCCGGCTGGCTGGAGAACCTGGACGAATGGAGCGAGGATCTCGCCCGCGAGATCGCCAAGAACGAGAATATCGGCGAGCTGACCGATGAGCACTGGGACATCATCAACACCGCCCGGGAATACTTTCTGGACAACGGCGTGGTCTGCGAGCCCCGCCAGTTCTCCAAGATCATGAAGGAAAAATACGGCAAGGATCGCAGCAGCCAGAAGTACATCTATTC
>JALVBM010000490.1 GCA_027010665.1 Chromatiales bacterium | reverse complement strand
CATCCAGGCCGCGTAGTCCGTGTCCGATCAGGCGCCCCAGATCAGCCACGGCGGGCCGGCCCTCGTGCACCAGCCACAGCCAGTTTCCCTGGCGGTGGGCCATGCCCTGGGCAATGCGCGGCTTCGACGACCAGACCGGCGCCGCTTCGGCCACCCGCTGGGCGGGGCGTGCCGGGGATCGGGGGGCGGATCCGGTCGCCGGCCGGTGCCAGTCGAGGGGGGCCGGGGCATAGGCCGGTGCCGGCGCGGGCCGCCCGCCGCCCGCAAGGGCCTCGCCGATGCTGGCGACCAGGAAGTCGTGCACCAGCCGGGTCTGGCGGAAGCGCACTTCCTGCTTGGCCGGATGTACATTCACGTCCACCTCGGCGGCGTCCAGCTCGAGGAACAGCAGCCACGCGGGATGGCGCCCTTCCGGCAGCGCCGGGGCGAAGGCCTGGCGCAGGGCGTGGTTGAGCATCCGGTCGCGGATCACGCGGCCGTTGACGTAGAAGTACTGGAGATCGGCCTGGGCACGGCTCTGCGCCGGCGGCGCGATCCAGCCGTGCAGGCGCAGGCCGCTGCGGCTGAAGTCCAGGTGCAGGGCATGATCGGCGAAGGCCTGGCCACAGAGGCGGGCGATGCGCCGGCGCTGGGCCGGCTCGTCGGGGGCGGCGGGCAGGCTGAAGACGGTGCGCCGGTTGTGGCGCAGGCTGAAGCCCACGTCGAAGCGGCCCAGGGCGATGCGCCGCACCACCTCCTCGCCATGACGGTACTCGGTACGCTCGCTGCGCAGGAAGCGGCGGCGGGCCGGGACGTTGTGGAACAGATCCGCCACCGTGACCGTGGTGCCGACCGGATGGGCCGCCGGCTGCGGTTCGTCCGCCGCCACGCCAGGCCGGGTGGCCAGGCGCCAGGCCTGATCGGCCTCCGGCGTGCGCGAGACCAGTTCCAGCCGCGCCACCGAACCGATGCTGGCCAGCGCCTCGCCGCGAAACCCGAGGCTGTGGATGGCGGCCAGATCCCCGGGCGTGGCGATCTTGGAGGTGGCGTGGGGCATCAGCGCCAGCGCCAGTTCCTCGCGCGGGATGCCTATGCCGTCGTCCTGCACCCGGATGCTGCGCAGGCCGCCCTGCTCCAGGCTCACGCCGATCTGGCTGGCACCCGCGTCGAGGCTGTTCTCCAGCAGTTCCTTGACGATGGAGGCCGGGCGCTCGACCACCTCGCCGGCGGCGATCTGGTTGGCCAGGTAATCGGGCAGGCGGCGGATGGCCGGGCGCTCGGCGACGGAATCGGATAAAGGCATGACAAGTAGCTTAACAATTCCCGGGGAATCGTGTGGAGCAGGAGCGAGAGGCGGCAAAATCACAGGGTAAGCTCGCGCTGCAGCGCACCCTGGCTGTCGGGGAAAATGGTGCGCTGCTGCGCGAGCGCACCCTACACGCTGGCATCAACTGTAGGGGATGCGGATCACATCCCCCGGCTTGATGCGATCGGAACGCAGGCCATTGTGGCGGCGCAGGGCGCGAACGCTGACCCGGTAGCGGGCGGCGATGCCGGAGAGGGTCTCGCCCCGGGCGATGACGTGCTTGCGGGGCGTCTGCTGCAGGGCGAGCCGGGTGTTGGGCGGGGGATTTTCGCGGAAGTAGCGGCGGATGCCGTTCATGATGGCCCGGGCCAGGGCCTGCTGGTGACGGGCGCTGCGC
>JALVBM010000489.1 GCA_027010665.1 Chromatiales bacterium | reverse complement strand
TCCACCAGATTGTGGATGCCGTCGCCGATCAGGATCAGGGTGCCGGCGGCATGATTGCCGTGGGCCAGGGTATGGGTCTCGCACTCGCCCGAATGGCAGTGACGCCAGAGCACCATCTTCTCCAGCAGGAAGAAGGTCAACAGACCCAGCAGCACCGCCAGGCCGATGTCATGGGGATCGCTGGCCGCCTCCAGGGCATGGGGCAGCAGGGCCAGAAAGGCCGCCCCCAGCAGTGCGCCGATGGCGAAGCTGATCAGATGGGGCAACAGCCGACTGCGCACCCCTTCCGGCAGAATCAGGAACACACTGGCCGCCAGCACGCTGAGCACGCCGCCGACCAGGCTGAAGACGATGATCCAGGTGAGCAGAGTCATGAGGGAATCCGGTTCGAAACGGCGTGCATCATACCTGAAAAGCGGTGTTCTTCGGGGGGGAAGCAGGAGGTGGAAGAAACACGGAGGGCACGGAGACACGGAGGACACGGAGATTGTTGTTTGTTTTATATCCGGGATTGGGGTTCAACGCAGGTCGGCCTCTTGTGCCATTAGGGCATCAGGCCGACCTACAAAAAACCTCCGTGTCTCCGTGCCCTCCGTGTTATTTGCAGTTTCGGCAGGTCAATCTTCAAGCCAGATCACAGTGGCCATGCGCCCGGTGAGGCCGTCGCGGCGGTAGGAGTAGAAGCGGTCAGCCTCGCGGCAGGTGCAGTGATCACCACCGTGGACGGTCACGCCTTGGGCTTCGAGGCGGTGGCGGGCGGCGGTATAGAGATCCAGATGCCAGTGGCCGGGACGGGTCGGTGTGAAGGCGGCTTCGGCGGCGGGATCGGCGTTCAGGAAAGCGTCACGCACCGTCTCGTCCACCTCGTAGCTTTCCGGGCCGATGGCGGGGCCGAGCCAGGCGAGGATTTCGTCGCCGGGGACGCCGAGCGCAGCCACGGTCGCCTCCAGCACGCCGGTGGCGAGGCCGCGCCAGCCGGCGTGGGCGGCGGCCACCCGGGTACCGGCCCGGTCGCAGAACAGCACTGGCAGGCAGTCGGCGGTCAGCACGGCGCAGATGACGCCCGCCCGATCAGTCCAGGCCGCATCGGCCCGGGGCACCTCGCCGACCGGCACGGTATCGGCGCGCACCACCGTCTTGCCGTGCACCTGTTCCAGCCATACCGGTTCGGCTGGCAGCCCCAGCCGGCGCCGGTTCTCGACCACCCGGATCGGATCGTCCTCCACGTGCATGGCCAGGTTGAGGCTGTCCCAGGGCGAGGGACTGACGCCCCCGGTGCGCAGACTGGTGGCCGCATGCACCCCGGCCGGTGACGGCCAGTCGGCAATCAGCCAGCGATCGTTGAATACATTCATTCCGACAACTTCCGAAACCCGCACCCCAGGACGTTCAACGAACTTTCTCCGCGTCCTCTGCGCCTCTGCGCCCTCTGCGTTACCTGCGGCCACACCTTACGAAGCACCGGTTTCATTCGTCCACGTACTCCCACTCCCAGTCGCCCTCATTGTCCCCCTCTTCGGTCCCGGCCGTGGCGGCATCCTCGCGCAGGGTATCGAGCAGGTGGCGCATGTCGTCGGGCAACGGCGAGGTCCATTCCATCGCTTCGCCCGTTTCCGGGTGGACCAGCCCCAGGCGGCCGGCGTGCAGCGCCTGACGGCGGAATCCCCGCAACACTTCGGCCAGCGCTTCG
>JALVBM010000488.1 GCA_027010665.1 Chromatiales bacterium | reverse complement strand
GGCCAGTCGTCGGCGCGGGAGAAACGCGGCGCGCTGGCGACGAGCACCAGGCGGCCCACCGCATCGGGGTGGGCCGCGGCCACCTGCAGGGCCAGCATGCCGCCCAGCGACCAGCCGGCCCACAGCGCCGGACCCGCAACGCGCCCCTCCAGCGCCGCGACCACCTGCCCGACCAGGGCCGGAAGTTCGAACGGCCCGGACAGGGGGCTGCGGCCATGCCCGGGCAGATCCACCCGGTGCACGCGAAAATGTGCCGCCAGTCGCGGCTCGAGTTCGGCGAACACGCCGCCATGCATGCCCCAGCCGTGCAGCAGGACCAGGTCCGGCCCCTGTCCCGTACTGTGTACGTGCAGGCCGCTCATGCCGCCACCCCGGCTTCGTCCAGCGCCGCCAGCAGGCGATCGACCTGCGCCTCCGTGTGGGCCGCGCTGAAGGTGATGCGCAGGCGGGCGGTCCCGGCGGGGACGGTCGGCGGCCGGATGGCGGGTACCAGGATGCCGGCTTCCTGCAGGCGGGCGCTCACTTCCAGGGCGCGTTCCGCGCTGCCGAGCAGCACGGGCTGGATGGGCGTTTCCGATGCCATCAGCGGCAGGCCCAGCTCGTTGGCGCCCCGGCGGAAGCGCTGCACCAGCGCCGCCAGTTTCTCCCGCCGCCAGTCCTCCGTGCGGGCCAGGCGCAGGGCCGCGCGGGTCGCCTCGGCCACCGCCGCCGGCAGGGCGGTGGTGTAGACATAGGGCCGCGCCGCCTGGATCAGGTATTCGATCAGCGCCTCGCTGCCGGCTACGAAGGCACCGAAGGTGCCGAAGGCCTTGCCCAGGGTGCCCATGAGAACGGGCACCGCGTCCATGTCCAGATCGGCGGCGGCCAGGCTGCCGCGGCCGCCCACGCCCAGCACGCCGAGGCCGTGGGCGTCGTCCACCATCAGCCAGGCGTCGTGCCGGGCGCAGGCCGCGGCCAGCGCCGGCAGGGGCGCCACGTCGCCGTCCATGCTGAACACGCCGTCGGTGACCACCAGCCGACGGCCCGACTCCGCCGCCGCGAGGCGCGTTTCCAGATCCGCCGCGTCGGCATGGGCATAGCGGCGCAGGCGGGCGCGGGAGAGGATCCCGGCGTCGAGCAGCGAGGCGTGATTGAGGCGATCCTCGAACACCGTGTCGCCGCGGTCGAGCAGCGCGGCGACGATGCCGAGGTTGGCCATGTAGCCGGTCGAGAACAGCAGCGCCCGCGGCCGGTCGGTGAACGCGGCCAGCTCCGCCTCGAGGGCGTGATGGGGTGCCTGGTGGCCGGTGACGAGATGGGCCGCGCCGCTGCCGGCGCCCCAGCGCTCCGCGCCCCGGGCCAGGGCCTTCGCCACCTCGGGATGGCCGGCCAGCCCCAGGTAGTCGTTGCTGGCGAAGTTGAGCAGGCGACGGCCGTCGATGACGATTTCGGCGCCCGCCGGGGATTCGCTCACCCGGCGCCGGCGGTAGAGATCGGCCTCGCGGCGGGCGGCCAGCTCCCCTTCGAGAAAGGCTTGCAGGGTCATGGTCACGCCGTCAGCGGGCGCTCACACCGCCTGCAGGCCTAGCCGGTCGAACAGGGCCCGGTCGCGATCCGCCGCCGGGTTGGGGGTGGTCAGGAGCTTCTCGCCGTAGAAGATGGAATTGGCCCCGGCAAGGAAGCACAGCGCCTGGGTGGCATCACTCATGGCCTCGCGGCC
>JALVBM010000487.1 GCA_027010665.1 Chromatiales bacterium | reverse complement strand
AAGACCTACGGGCTGTTCTCGGCCAATCCGCCGTTCACCACCGATCAGCTCAAGGCCCTGGTGGCCGCCGACGAATTCGAGGTTATCGACTGGCCCGGCATCTTCGGCATCGAACCCACGCCCTTCGTCAGGGCCATCGACGAGACCTTCAACCATCCCGAGTATTCGCGTCATGTCCCGCGATTCTGATCCCGCCACCCGGGTCGCCGTCCTCGGCGCCGGGCCCATGGGCCTGGCTTGTGCCCTCGATCTGCTCGATCGCGGCTACGCGGTGGACATCTACGAGGCCGACGATCGGATCGGCGGCATGTCGGCCCATTTCGATTTCGACGGCCTCAGCATCGAGCGCTACTACCACTTCATCTGCAAGCCGGACCAGCCCATGTTCGACGAACTGGAACGGCTCGGCATCGCCGATACCCTGCGCTGGTCGCCCACCCGCATGGGCTACTATTACGAAGGCCGCCTACACGAATGGGGCAATCCCGTGGCCCTGCTCAGGTTTCCCCGCATCAGCCTGCTCTCGCGCCTGCGCTATGGCCTGCACATGTTCCTCTCGGCCAAACGCCGGCGCTGGGAAGATCTGGACGAGGTGAATGCCGTGGCCTGGATCCGCCGCTGGATCGGCCCCGAGGCCTATGCCGTGCTCTGGGAACGCCTGTTCCGTCTGAAATTCCACCACTTCACCGACAACCTTTCCGCCGCCTGGATCTGGTCCCGCATCCGGCGCGTCGGCAATTCCCGGCGCAGTCTCATGCAGGAGGAAATGGGGTATCTGGAAGGCGGCTCCGAGACCATCCTCGAAGCCTGGCGCCGGGCCATCGAAGGGCAGGGCGGGCGCATCCATCTCAAGCAGCCGGTCACCGGCATCGAACGGGACGAGTCCGGCGGCTTTCGGTTGGCGACACCCCAGGGCGAGGCACAGGCCGACCGGGTGATCAGCACCATTCCCTTGCCCTTCGTGCCGCGCATCGCCCACTGCCTGCCGGAAGCGGAAAAGGCCCGCTATGCCGACATCAACAACATCGGCGTGGTCTGTCTCATCTACAAGCTGAAAAAGCCGGTCACGGAGAACTTCTGGCTCAACGTCTCTGATCCGGACATGGCCATCCCGGGGATCATCGAATATTCCAACCTCACCGGCCAGGAACCGCACATCGTCTATGTGCCCTATTACCTGCCGCGGGAACACGAAAAGTTCCAGGAACCGGACAACGCCTTCATCGCGGAAGCTACCGGCTACCTCAAGCGCATCAATCCGGAACTGACCGACGAGGACATCATCGCCATCAACGTCTCCCGCTACGGCCACGCCCAGCCCATCTGCGAGCCGGGCTTTGCGAAGAAACTGCCGGACATCCGCACCTCGGTGCCCGGACTCTACGTCGCCGACACCTCCCACTACTACCCCGAGGACCGCTCCATCTCCGAAAGCACCCGGCTCGGCAAGCGCCTCGCCGCCATGCTGGCTGAGGACGACCGCGCATGCTGAGCCCGCAATTCCTGCGCTTCCTGCTGGTCGGCGGTTTCGCCGCCGCCGTCAACTTCCTCTCCCGCATCGGCTTCAGCGAAGTCATGACCTACGGCTGGGCCGTCTTCTGGGCCTACCTGGTCGGCATGCTCACCGCCTACATCCTCACCCGCTTCACCGTCTTCGAACCCAGCGGCAAACACCCCGCCAACGAACTGGCCTGGTTCACCTTCGTCAA
>JALVBM010000486.1 GCA_027010665.1 Chromatiales bacterium | reverse complement strand
ATTCAGTCCCTGTAAAAAATCCAATCAAGGACCAAGTTGCGGGGTATCCGATCGAGAAGTATACTTTTGTTGAATGCTGCCTTTTCAGAATCCCGTCTCGACAACAGGAGAGGCCTTTATCTGCAATGTACCCTGTACGACCTGAAAAACGCCATGTTTTTATCGGGATTCTGCTGCTGGCATTGTCAGGATGTGGCAAAGAGACGCCCCAAATCCCCCTGCCAGGTCCAAAACGCGTCCAGGTAATGGTCCTGGAATCCCCGAGCACTGCGCTACAGCGCAGTTTCTCCGGCCACGTCCGGGCGACCAGGCGCGCAGATCTGTCATTCAATGTGCCAGGAAAGATCATTGCGCTACCGGTGGTTGAGGGATCACCCGTCAAGAAAGGAACCGTGGTGGCGCGGCTGGACGACAGAACTTACCGGAGCAGGTTGAAGGCAGCTCAGGCTGAATACAACAAGGCAGAGGCCAATTATAAAAGAGCCGAAACACTTTTGAAGAGCGGCCATATTACCCGTGAAGAGTACGATCAGCTGAAAGCCTCTCGTGAAGTGGCTGCCGCACAGCTCGCCATTGCCCGAAAACTGGTTGAAGACACTCGACTGATCGCACCATTTTCCGGCATTGTTGCCAAACGTATCGTGGAAAACCATACCCGGGTAAAGGCCAAGCAGCCGGTGGTGACTCTGGAGCAGCTGGATGAACTGGAAATCGTTGTCGATGTTCCGGAGTTGTACATCGCCAGGCGACAAGGAAAAACACCGGCGCGATTGACGGCACGTTTCGATGCCTTTCCCCAGCGTGAATTTCCTCTTACCATCAAGGAATATGCGACCGAAGCCGATCCAAAGACCGGTGCCTACCGCTACGTTACGGTAATGAAACGTCCCTCGGGGATCGACTTGTTTCCCGGGATGACCGTGACTGTCATCGCTCGTGTGGAGAATGTTTCCCGTGATGAAAAGCCTCCCTTCATCGTTCCCGTATCCGCAGTGTTTGCCGATGTCACACCCGACCCGCTGGTCTGGGTTGTGGACGATACACGACGAGTGCATCAGCGCAAGGTTCGGCTCGGCCGTCTGACCGGCAACGAAGAAATCGAGATCATTGATGGTCTGCAGCAGGGTGAGACACTGGTCATTAATGCCGTTAACCGGTTGGATGAGAATATGCAAATCGAGCCTGTACCAAAGGGGGAATCCGATGAATCCTGATGCTCATCCACCATCTTCACCCCCTGCCTGCCCCAGGAGCGTTCGGGTTCTTCTGCCTCTGGTGCTGGGCCTGTCGATGCTGAACGCAGGTTGTGGTGCAGATGACGACGAGGCGGAAGCGGAAAAGCCGGTAGTCAGACCGGTGAAATCCCTGTTACTGCCCCATGCCTCCGGGAGTGTACGCAGCTTCCCGGGTATGGTCCGGGCAGTCCGGCGCGTTGATCTTGCATTCAATGTACCCGGCAGGATCATCGAACTACCCGCCCGGGAAGGCATGCGGGTGTCCAAGGGTGCATTACTTGCGCGGGTCGATCCCCAGAACTACCAGATGGCGGTTGATGCTGCCAAGGCCAAGTACGAAGATGCCCTCGCCGACTACCGGCGCTACAAGAAACTGGTGGAACAGAACTTCGTCTCGCGTGCCGACTATGACAGGATGGTGTCGAAAAAGGAACAGGCAGAAGCCGACCTCGAGCGTGCCAGAAAACGGCTGGAGGACACTTA
>JALVBM010000485.1 GCA_027010665.1 Chromatiales bacterium | reverse complement strand
GACTGTACGGCCTGGATGCACAGCGGCATGAAGGCCGGATTCAGATTGTTGAAACCGGCCGGGAACAGGTTGGTGTCCACCGGCGCCACCTTGAAGCCGGCGTTGCGCATGTCCACCGAGGCATAGAAGGGGGCCGGGGTCTTCAGCCATTCGCTGCGGAACCAGGCTTCGATGTCGATCTGGTTGGCGAGCAGGTGGCTCTCGATGTCGTGCAGGGGGCCGGAGAGGGCCGTGGTCAGGTGGGGAACCGCATGCAGGTGCTCGACGCTCATGGGAATGTCCGGGCCTCGTGTTCCGAAATGGTGCATGCCAAAGGGCGGTGCAGGCGGGCGTGTTCCCGCTGTTGCACGGCCAGGGAGCCGACGGGGATCATGCCACAAAACCCCGTTTCGACACCGAAAGTATAACCTTTTGATTAGGCAAGATTCCTAAAGTTTGCCCCTGATTGACCGAATCGCTACCTATGGTCGTGAAGCCGTGGCAGGATTGGGCTATGATCCTGAGCCGTCCTCATGGCAATCCCGTACAAAATATTCTATAAAATATGGACTTATCGGCAAAATCTAAGTTAACGTATGAAGATTGCCCGATAGGCCTTCCGGAAACGCAGGAACGATCTTCGCCCCTGATGCGGACCTTCCTGAAAAACCTTATCCAAAACAGGTAGTTGCAAGGTGCTGGCAGAGAAACCGATGGAAGACTTGTATCAAGGGCTGAAGGTGATGGTCATCGACGACAGCAAGACCATCCGCCGCACGGCCGAGACCCTGCTGAAAAAGGTGGGCTGCGAGGTGATCACCGCCTCCGACGGCTTCGAGGCCCTGGCCAAGATCGCCGACCATCGACCGGACATCATTTTTGTGGATATCATGATGCCGCGGCTGGACGGCTACCAGACCACGGCCCTGATCAAGAACAACAAGGTCTTCAAGACCACCCCGGTGGTGATGCTCTCCAGCAAGGACGGGCTGTTCGACCGGGCCCGGGGCCGCATCGTCGGCTCGGAACAGTATCTGACCAAACCCTTTACCAAAGAGGAGCTGCTCGGCGCCATTCGCGAACTGGTGCAGTCGCAGCAACAACAGGCATGACGGGGCGGCCCGCCGCCACCCGTTGAACACCCGCAGGAGAACATGCAGCCATGGCCCGTATTCTGATCGTCGACGATTCCCCCACCGAGATTCACGTGCTCACGGGAATGTTGCAGAAGAACGGACACCAGGTGGACGCGGTGGACAATGCCGAAGCCGGTATCGCCCGCGCCCGCGAGACCCGGCCGGATCTGGTGCTGATGGACGTGGTGATGCCCGGCATGAACGGCTTCCAGGCCACCCGCAGCCTGACCAAGGATCCCCAGACCCAGGACATTCCCGTGATCATCGTCACCACCAAGGATCAGGAGACCGATCGCGTCTGGGGCATGCGCCAGGGTGCGAAAGACTACATCACCAAGCCGGTGGAAGAGACCGAGCTGATGAACAAGATTAACGCCGTGCTGGGTGGTTGATGAATGCCGTCATGGCCGAGACCCCGTATGAACTGCTTCGCACCATCGAACAGCGCAGCCGGGAACGGGCGCTCGGCCTGCCGCAACAGATCGAGGTGCGCCGCACCTGGTCCGGCATCGGCTTCCGTTTCGGCGAGCATCATCTCGTCGCGCCCATGGGCGAGATCGTGGAGATCCTCGAATACCCGTCCCTGACCCGGGTACCGAGCGCGCTGCCCTGGGTG
>JALVBM010000484.1 GCA_027010665.1 Chromatiales bacterium | reverse complement strand
GATGCGGTGGCTGGTGGCAAATAGCCGGGAATAACCGCTCACGTTTTTGCCCTCAGCCACACAGATGTTTTGTTCCATCACGGTCAAGCACTAACCGGACATCAAATCTCTCTGCGTCCTCTGCGCCTCTGCGCCCTCTGCATTATTCGCAGCACACTCGTATTTCACCCGCCGGTGATCTTTCGCGGCGAGGGCGCCGCTCCTACACGAATCTTTCTTTGCGTTCTCTGCGCCTTCGCGCCTTTGCGTTGGGTTTTCCATTGTCGGTTTTTTCCATCCCGACCGTCGCCGCTGATATCATTGCCCACCATGCAACGTACCCTGCTTCTGTTTCCGCTTTGGGCGCTGCTGCTGTCGGCGGTGGCCTGGGTGATGCCGCAATGGTTCACGCCGTGGCGGGAGGCCATCGTGCCGCTGTTGATGGTGATCATGTTCGGCATGGGGATGACCCTCACCCTGAAGGACTTCGTGCGGGTGTGGACACGGCCTGGGGTGCTGGCCTTCGGCGTAGCATTGCAGTATCTGGTGATGCCGGTGGCCGCCTGGGCGGTGGCCAGCCTGATGAAGCTGCCGCCGGCGCTGCTGGCGGGCATGGTGCTGGTGGGCAGCAGTCCGGGCGGCACGGCCTCGAACGTGATCTGCTACCTGGCGCGGGGCAACGTGGCACTGTCGGTGAGCCTCACCTTTCTTTCGACCCTGCTGGCCTTCCTGCTCACGCCGGCCTTCACCTGGCTGCTGGCCGGCCGTGCGGTCCCGGTGCCCTTCGAGAGCATGCTGCTGGACATCCTGCGCATCGTGCTGGCGCCGGTGCTGATCGGCGCCGCGCTCAACAGTCTGCTCGGGCGGCGCCTGACACGCCTCATGCCGGTCTTCCCGGTGCTGTCGGTGGCAGCCATCGTGATCATCATCGCCATCATCGTGGCCCTCAACCAGCCGCGGCTGGGACAGATCGGCCTGGCCATCGGTGGCGCCATCGTGCTGCACAATGGCATTGGCCTGCTGCTCGGTTATCTGCTGCCACGCCTGGCCGGGCAGGATCCGATCACCGCCCGCACGCTGGCCATCGAGACCGGCATGCAGAACTCGGGGCTGGCCGTGGCCCTGGCCCTCAAGTACTTCGGCGCCATGGCCGCCCTGCCCGGTGCCCTGTTCAGCATCTGGCACAACCTTTCCGGCGCCCTGCTGGCGAGCTTCTGGCGGCGGCGCTGAAATCCGCTGTCAACCGCTGCGTACCCTGTGCGTTGTTCGGGACAACCCTTCCAACAATCGCAGGAGAATACGATGAAAATGCAGCGCAGATTTCTCGAAGCCCTGACCCTGATCGGCACACTTGCCTTCGCCATGCCGGCCACGGCCGGAACCGTTCAGGGTCACGGTCAGGTCAAGGGCACCGGCATCGCCCACGGCCAGGGCGTCGCCAAGGGACGTGGCACGGCCTCGGGAACCGGTGTCGTCGTCTATCGGGATGCCCAGGGCCGTGTGCGCTACAGGAAAGGCACGGGCACGGTCAGCGGCCGGGGTATCGCCATCGGACGCGGCACGGTCGCCGGGCGCGGGAAGGCCGCCGGCCACGGACGGGCCGCGGGACACGGCAGGTATCGTCGTTGATCATCGACCGTTCACCCGAGGCCGGGGGTGAGAAGTCGCCCCCGGGCCCTGGCCGTCACGGCTTTAGCCACATACCGCATCCAGACTGATCACGGGTTCCTCGCCCACCACTTCGGCGCTGTGCACGACGCCCCTGGGGACGGCGATCATGTCGCCGGCTTCGAGCACGAACGTCCCTTCGGGAAGCGTCAGCCGGAAACGGCCGGCGAGTACGCCGTCGATCTTGTCGACTTCATGGGTGTGCGGTGGAAACACGGTGCCGGGCGGATAGACGTACCGGGTCACCCGGCAGCCACGGGCTGCGAGTTTTCGCGTCATGGCCGCCTCGTCCAGGGGACCATCCTGTTGCGTGTCCCAGTGTTCGATCATGATCCTTTCCGGATGTTGCCGGATCCGCGTGCGCCACAACCACACGGGCCGGCTCACGCCGGCCCGCCCGATAACGGTATGGCCTTTCAGATTTTGAACTGGCCGACCTGTGACTGCAAGCCGTTGGACAACTGGGCCAGTTCCGTGCTGGCCGTGGCAATCTGCTGTCCACCGCTGGCCGTCTGGTTGGCCATTTCGTTGATGCTGACGATGTTGCGATTGATCTCCTCGGCCACGGCATTCTGCTCCTCGGCCGCCGAGGCAATCTGCGTGCTCATCTGGTTGATTTGCTTGACCGCCTGCGCGATGGATTCGAGCGAAGCGCCGGCCTGATTGGCCTGCTCGACGACCTGCTGGGCTTCCTCGCGACTGCGGTTCATCACTTCCACGGCCTTGCGGGAACCGGACTGCAGCGTTTCGATGACCTGGTTGATTTCCTCGGTGGATTCCTGGGTCCGTCCGGCCAGGGTTCGCACCTCGTCGGCCACGACGGCGAAACCCCGGCCCTGTTCGCCCGCGCGCGCCGCTTCGATGGCCGCATTCAGTGCCAGCAGGTTGGTCTGCTCGGCCACGCCCTTGATCACGTCCAGTACGGCACTGATGCTTTCGCTGTCCTTCTCCAGACGCTGCATTACCGCCGCCGCGTCCTCGATCTGCCCGGCCAGTTTCTGAATGGCCCTGACGGTGGACTGCACCACCTCCCGGCCCGACTCGGTCTCGCTATTGGCTTTTTCCGCCGACTGGGCGGTCTCGGCAATGTTGCGACTGACTTCCTGAACCGTGGCCGTCATTTCGTTCATGGCCGTGGCCACCTGTTCGATCTGCCCATACTGATCCTGGATGTTGCGACTGGTCTCGTCCGTGACGACCGACATCTCCTCGGAGGCGGCCGCAACCTGATGGGCGGAATCCGTGATTTCCCGGGTGAGCTGGCCGAACTTCTCGGCCATGCGATTGAAGCTGTCGGCAATCTGGGCCAGTTCATCGCGCACCACGACCCGGGCACGGGCGGTCAGATCCCCGTCTGCCAGCCGCAGGGTGGCCGCATCGATTTGGTGAATGCTTTCGATGACGGAGGAGTAGAATCCGCCGAACAGGTAGACAATGGCCGCCAGTACCAGCATCACCACCAGAATCGAAATCCACCGATCATGCTGCAGCGCAGACAGACGTCCGGCCAGGATGCCATCGAGACTCGGCAGGATGGCATCGTACAGATCGAAGGCTGCGGCAATGGCGGTGGTGCCGGCATCGAAAATCGTGGCGGAGGAAACGGTGATGTCGTCGGTCTCCAGCAGATCCTTGCGGATCAGATCCAGGAATTCGCCGGCCTTGGCCACCGCGGCCTTGTCCTTGCCCTGCAACTGGGCAGAGATGGCCGGATTGGTTTCGATGGCCACCTCGAGATCCCGATCCATGGTGGCCTCGCCCACCTTGACCCGCTCCATGAGCACGGCCAGACGCATGCCGGTTTCGGCGGGAAGGATCCCCTGGGCGGCAACGCCGGCACCCAGTCCGCGGGCCTGGCCCATGGCGTCGGTGAGCGGCGGCAAGCGGTTGACCACCAGGTCCATCAGGTAGTAGCTGTCCAGCTCCGGATCCAGGATCAGGTTGGAGGTATCGGCCACATGGGCCACGAAGCCGATGAGCCGTTCGATGAGCGCGGTGTGTTCGGTGAAGGCCTCCCGGGCCGGCATGTCGAAGCTGCGGCCTTCGAGCCGATGCCAGGCTTCCTGCAGTGCCTGCAGTTGGGCGGTGGCCTGCAAGGACGCGCCCAGGTCGGCGTCCACTGCCCGCACCCGTTCGAAATCTGCGGCAATCTCGGCGCGTTTTGCCAGCAGGCGCTCACGGAAACGCTTGTCGCCGCGCAGGTAGGCATTGGTCATGCCCCGGTGCTGGGGCAGGTGTTCGAGCAGCGGACGCAGGGCCGCGATGTAGCGCACGCCCTGTCGTTCCTTCTGCAGGAAACCGATGTCCTCGTTCAGCCCTTTCAGCTCGATGCTGGCCAGCAGCAGCAAGGGGATGAGAAAGACCACGAATATGAGCATGAATTTGTGCAGATAGCGCAAACGTCCCATCAGTGCGCGCGCAGGCGCCAGCAAAGCGTTCATGTAGCATCTCCTGTTCCAATCGACCAACAACGGGAAATCGCGCAGGGACGGGGCGCGGGGAATGGTTTTTCACCGTGCCGGGCAGAGCCCGGTCATCTGTCTTGTCGTGCGGGAGCCGGCACGGATATTGTCGTGTGTGAAGGATCATCGTCCGCGCGGGCGCGAACTTTAGCCCGGCCGGGGGATTCCCCCGGGCGAACGTTTCAGGATTCAATCAACGCCCGCACCACGCTGCTCCAGGCCGCGCCGATATTGTCGGGGTTGTAACCCCCGCCGCCCATGGCCAGCAGGCGGCCGTTGCAGAAATCATCGGCCAGGCGACACAGATCCCGGGTCACCATGGCGTGCACGTGTTCGGTGAAGGCCAGATGGGTGATGGGATCACCCTTCAGACCATCGGCGCCGCACTGCAACAGGACGAACTCGGGCCGGGCGGCGCGCAGGAATCCCAGTGCCCCCGGCCACAGGCGGGCAAAGGTCACGTCGTCGGCGCCCATGGGCAGGGGAACGTTGCGCTTGGTGCCCCGGGCCGGCCCCCGGCCGGTTTCCTCCGCCATGCCGGTGCCGGGATAGAGGTAATGCCCGTCCTCGTGGAAGTCCACGATGACGACGTCCGGGTCGGATTCGAAGCCGTAGAACACGCCATCACCGTGATGGGCATCGATGTCCACGTAGGCGATGCGCTGCAGGCCGTGTACCCGACGCAGATACTCGATGGCCACGCCACAATCGTTGAACACACAGAATCCGGCCGCACGATCGCGGCGGGCATGATGCAGCCCGGCAATGGGCGTGAAGGCGCGCCGCCCTTCGCCGGCGAGAATGCGATCGATGCCGGCCAGGGTGGTGCCCACCACCCGGGATGCCGCGTCGAAGATGCCGGGCACCACGGGTGTGTCGCCCTGATCCAGCCAGGCCTCCCCGTTGGCTTCGGCGTCGCGCACCCGGGACACGTATTCGGGGGTGTGGAACAGTTGCAGGGTATCCTCGTCGGCCACCCGGGACGGATAGGGGGTAATGCGGTGCTCGAGACCGTGTCGCTGGCAGGCCGCGAGAAATGCATCCATGCGATAGGGCCCAAAGGGATGGCTGGCGCCGAAGTGATAGGCGCCGAGTGCCGGATCAGTGCAAACGAGAACCGTCATTGCGTATACTTGGCCCGGCCCTGGCGTGTCAGCGCCAGCAACGGCACCAGGCTTCACTCCGGAATGGCTGTATGGTTCACCAGCAGAATCTGATCCTCGCCACGCGCGGACGTGGCACCTACGACATCACCCAGGAAATCCACGACGTGGTCGAGAATGCCGGCATCGTTACCGGCCTGTGTTCGGTATTCGTGCATCACACCAGCGCATCGCTGATCCTCTGCGAGAACGCCGATCCCAGCGTGCGGGCCGATCTGGAAATGATCATGCAACGCATCGCGCCCGACGGCGATCCGGCCTACCGGCATCACCTCGAGGGGCCGGACGACATGCCCGCCCACATCCGCAGCATTCTCACCAGCAGCAGCCTGTGCCTGCCCGTGACCGCCGGCCGGCTGGCGCTGGGCACCTGGCAGGGCGTGTTCCTCTGGGAACACCGCACCAGCGGCCACCGCCGCCAGCTCACGGTAACCCTTTGCGGGGAGTGAACAGCCGTTTCCTGATCACCAGCCCTTGCTGTAGAAGGGGCACCCTTGCCGCAAAGGAGCGGTGCCTGGTAGCCGGGGCCGTGTAGCCGGAAAAGCGGGGTTCATGGCTTTTCCCGGCCACCCGCTACCCGTCCCCGGCTACCCGATATTTCGGCGCCGCGCCTGCCGAACAAGTGTTCTCCGCCAGCATTCCGGTATCCGGTACCGCCTTTCAGCCCTCGCCGGCGTTCACCGCCACCCGCTGCAGAATGGCCTGCAGACGTTTCCCCAGCAGCCGGGCCAGTTCCCGGCCGGACGGTTCCTCGGCCAGCGCCTCGCCCATGGCCATGCCGATAAAGCCATGTACGCGCGTGGTGGGATGGATCTCGTCGAAGAACACGTATTCCGGGAACTTCGCGCCGTTCTCGCAACCGGGATAGAAGGTGAAGGTCTCGCTGCTGAAGCAGGGATCGGTGACGTTGGTGAATCCGTACTGTTCGGCATTGGCCACCAGGGCGGTGAGGAAGCCGAACAGATCGAACTCGGTGATGCGCAGGGCGGGATTGAAGGACAGCAGGGTCACCGCCTTGTGCAGCCGGTGATTGAACATCCGGGTCAGTCGGGTGGTCCGTTGCGGCAGCAACGGGTCGCCCTGGGCAGCGGCCAGCAGGCGGGTCTCGGGAATGGCGCCGATGTCGGGCACGTTGACCACCAGGAACCGGCGGGCGCCGGCGGCCGAAAGCGTGGCCAGCGCCATGCCGATACGCCGCACGGCGCGGCGCACGATGACGCGGGCCCGGGCACGGTCTCCGGCATCACGCGCATCCCGCACGTCGTTGCCCCCGATCATCACCACGTAGAGCGCATCGGCCGGTGCCTGCAGGCCGTGGTTGGCCAGGAACAGGGTGATCTGGGTGGCCAGATCGATGGCCTCGTCGCCACCGGCACGGGCGCCGGCCACGGCATAGTTGGGTCCAACGGCGGGACCGATGAGGTGCAGGGAGGCACTGGCATCGAGCCCGTACAGTCCGGCCAGGGTATCCACGGCCACGGGTCCGTTGGAAATCCGGTTCTGATAGTAGGGCGGCGGCAGCGGCCCGGTCAGCGAGGCCAGGTTACCGGTATCGGACAGGCTGTCGCCAAAGATGAAAATCTGCGGAAAATCGTCGGCCAGTGCCCAGGGCGCGAACAGCAGGCAGCTCGCCAGCAGCAGGAAACGGATGGCCCTTCTGATCATTTGCTTGCCCTCCCCGAAATCGTGGCGGTCCACCCGTCAGGCTCGCGGGTGTTTTCTTCTAGTATAGCCGCCTGGCTTCGGGGCTGCCGGGGTCCGCGTCACCGGATCGCCGGAAACGGCACGCCCGTGCCGCCGAGGCCGCAATAGCCCGCGGGATTGCGGGCCAGATACTGCTGGTGATAGGGCTCGGCATAATAGAATGCGGTCGCCTTGCGGATCTCCGTGGTGATCGGCCCGTAACCGGCCCGCGCCAGGG
>JALVBM010000483.1 GCA_027010665.1 Chromatiales bacterium | reverse complement strand
TTCCAGAATGCTTTCGTACTTGGCATGGCGCAATTCCTTCACAATGGCCTGTTGCTGGGCGACCATGGCCGAACGATCGACTTTGGGTACGGTGCGGGGAATGCCCTCGAAACCGTGATGCCCCTGCAGCCAGGCCACATGGGCCCCGCGGATCAGGATTTTCGATGGCACGCAGCCGATGTTCACGCAGGTGCCGCCGATCACCTCGCCGCCCTCGATCATGGTCACCCGGGCGCCGGCCTCCGTGGCCTTGATGGCCGCGGCAAAGGCCCCCGAGCCACTGCCGATGATGGCGACGTGCAGGCCGCCACCGCCACCACCGGTTCGGGGCGCATCCCCGGCTCCGGGGGCATTGGCCACCGGTTGCGCGCCATACCCCTTGGCCTCGACGGCGGCAATCAGTTGCTCGACGTTCACGTTCTCCGGCGCCTCGATCCGAGCCACCCCTTCCTCGAAGGACACTTGTGCTTTCACCCCCGGCAGAGCATTCAGAGCTGCCTGCGCCGATTGCGCGCAGTGGTCGCACGTCATGCCGGTAATCTTGAGCATTTGCCGTTTCACGGTTTTTCCCCCGTCCCTCGTCCCTCGTCCCTCGTCCCTGTCTTTCTCGGAATGGCTTCATAGCCGGCGTTCTTCACTGCGGTGGTCAGATCCTGCACCGTGGTCCTGGCGGGATCGAAGGTCACCGTGGCCGTCTTGCTGTCGAAATCGGAACGGGCCTCGACCACCCCCGGCACCTTCTGCAGTGCCTTGCGCACGGTGATGGGGCAGAACCTGCAGGTCATGCCGGGCACGTCCAGCACCACGGTCTGCAGATTGGCGGCTTGTGCCGCATGGGACACCGCGAACGGGTTGACCAATACCAGTGCGGTGAACAGACTAATGAACAGCTGGCGAATCATGATGTCTTCCTCCAGTTTTAAATGGTTGGTGCGTTGCTTCGCGAACACACCCTACAAATCAGGGACGAGTGGCGAGGGACGAGGGACGAGGAAAACCGGATTAACGGCTTCGATCCGTAGGGTGCGTTCGCGCAGCAACGCACCATTTGGCAAAAGAAGTTTCTCTGCGTCCTTCGCGCCTCTGCGCCTTTGCGTTGGGTTTTTTTTCGAACCCGTCATTCCAGGAAATAAACCCCGTAATACGGAAACGTCAGCAACGCCACCAGCACCACGCTCACCACCCAGAAGATGATGCGCTGGTTGCGCAGCGTGGTCGGTTCGGCGCAGGGCGTGCCCGGTTCGCAGGTGCGCGGCACCAGATACAACTTGCGAAAGGCCAGGAACAGGAACACCAGCGTGATGGCGATGAAGATCGGCCGGTAGGGCTCGAGGGCCGTCAGGCTGCCGATCCAGGCGCCGCCGATCCCCAGGCTGACCAGCACCAGTGGGCCGACGCAGCACAGGGAGGCGCCAATGGCGGCCAGGACGCCACCGACCAGCGAGCCTTTCGGGGTGGAAAACAGGGCCATGACACTTCCTCCTTCACTCGTGATGGCGCAAGTGTAGAGTCCGTACCATGGTACGGAGTCAAGGCCGTTAAATATATGCTTGACCGTATATATGCAAAAGCGTATATTTCCGTCGCATGAAGACACCCCCGGCCGATTTTCTCAAACTGCTGTCCGATCCCACGCGCCTGCGCTGCCTGCTGCTGATGCGGTCGGAAGGCGAATTGTGCGTGTGCGAGCTGACCCATGCCCTGGACGAAATCCAGCCCAAGGTTTCCCGCCACCTGGCGA
>JALVBM010000482.1 GCA_027010665.1 Chromatiales bacterium | reverse complement strand
CCGGCGGTGAGCGTCTTCGAAGGCAGGATGACCCTATGACCGTGAAGCAGGAACCTCTCGCAGCGGACGATCGCGAACGGGACATTGCCCGCTATCTGCGCGACAACCCCGACTTCTTCGAACGCCACCGCGATCTGCTGGCCGACATGGTGCTGCCCCACGACACCGGGCCGGCCGTGTCCCTGGTCGAGCGGCAGGTGGCCGTGCTTCGCGATCAGCGCGACGAACTGCGCGCCCGGCTCAAGCAACTGGTCCGCAATGCGCAGAAGAACGAACAGCTCAACAATCACGTCAACGCCCTGGTCCTCGCCCTGCTCGACGCCGCTTCGCTGGAGGAAGTGCTGCAGATCGTGCAGGGCCGGCTGGCCGCCGACTTCGACGCCGAGGCGGTGGTGGTGCGCCTGTTCCGCACCGATCACCCGGCCATGGCCCGCCTGCCGG
Source organism: Chromatiales bacterium (assembly GCA_027010665.1). Taxonomy (GTDB): domain Bacteria; phylum Pseudomonadota; class Gammaproteobacteria; order UBA6429; family Thiohalophilaceae; genus JALSSV01. The sequence continues at coordinate 1,301 of JALVBM010000482.1, read as the reverse complement.
AACTGGTGGACTGGAGCGAGCCGGTGCTCGGCGCCTTCGAGAAGGTGATCGCGGGTCGCCGGCCGGTGTGCGGTGCCCTCAAGCCCGGCCAGCTCGACGCCCTGTTCGCCGCCGAGGCCGACGACATCGCCTCCGCGGCGCTGATCCCGCTGGTCGAGAGCGCCACCAGCCGCAAGTGCTATGGCCTGCTGGCCATCGGCAGCCGGGATCGCAACCGCTTCCGCGCCGACATGGGCACCGTGTTCCTCTCCCAGCTCGGCAAGGTGCTGAGCCGGGTGCTGAAGAAACATCTCGAGGCGTGATGCGCGAGGCGGCCCTCCAGCGCCTGAACGCCTTCCTCGACAGCCTGCGCGACCAGCGCAACCTCTCGCCCCTGACGGTGAAGCACTACCGGCGGGATCTCGGGCACTTCGTCGCGTTCTGCGATCAGGCCGGCATAAACGACTGGCGCGACGTGGACGCCGAAACGGTGCGCGGGCACGTGGCGCAACGCCACCGCCGCGGCCTTGGCGGGCGCAGCCTGCAGCGGGAGCTGTCGGCCCTGCGCGCCTTCTTCCGTCATCTGCTGCGCCATGGGGAGGTGGATCACAACCCGGCCGCCGACGTGCAGGCGCCGAAGACGGCCCGCAAGTTGCCCCGGACCCTGGACGTGGAGCAGGTGACGCGGCTGGTGAGCATTCCCGGCGACGATCCCCTGGCCGTCCGCGACCGCGCCATCCTCGAGCTGTTCTATTCCTCGGGCCTGCGCCTCGCGGAACTGGTGGCGCTGGACATGCACGACGTGGCGGACATGCGCCAGGGACGGGTGCGGGTGACGGGCAAGGGGCGCAAGGTGCGCGAAGTGCCGGTGGGCCGTTGTGCCATCGAGGCGCTGGAAGCCTGGTTGCGGGAGAGGCAGGGGTGGAAGAAGCGGGACGAGGATGCCCTGTTCCTGTCACGCCAGGGCCGGCGCCTGACGCCCCGCTCGGTGCAGGCGCGGATACGGCATCATGCCCGTGTGCAGGGCATCGCGGGTGGCGTGCACCCGCACATGCTGCGCCATTCCTTCGCGTCGCACCTGCTGGAGTCGAGCGGCGATCTGCGCGCGGTCCAGGAACTGCTGGGCCATGCCGACATCAGCACCACCCAGATCTACACTCACCTGGATTTCCAGCATCTGGCGCAGGTGTACGACCGGGCCCATCCCCGGGCCCGCAAGCGGAACAAGTGACGAGGCGGGCCTCCCCGGCGGGGAGGCCGGCTCGCGGATCAGCTGGTGGCCTGGTGGCCGCTGTCGTCCCCGCAGGACTTGCAGGTGTTGA
>JALVBM010000481.1 GCA_027010665.1 Chromatiales bacterium | reverse complement strand
GTTGCCGGACATCGACGCCATCCTGCGCGGTGAGAAGGTTCCGGCGCCGAAGGAAATCGATCTGCAGTATGCCGTTGCGGCTTCACTGGTCGGCCGCGCCATCCAGGCCAGGGGCACCCCGGAGGCCGAAACGATCTATGGACACATCCTCGACTATGCCGGCGTGTTCCCGCAGAAGGAAATGGGCGTGATGCTGGTTTCCGACCTGCACCGCGCCATCGGCCAGGACATTTTCAGCATCCCGCAGTTTGCGCAGTGGTCGAATGCGGTGGCCGATATCATGCTGTACAGCTAGGGGCGAGTGACGAGGAACGAGGGACGAGAAAAGGCGTTAGGGTGACGACTCCGAAAAGCAAAACGGGAACATTGCAGGTTTTGACGCCAACTTTCTGTAGGAGCGGCGCAAGCCGCGACAGAACAGGGCGAGGAACGAGTGGCGAGGTCATCGAAGCCAACCAACCCCGATTTTCCTCGTCCCTCGGACCTCGCCACTCGTCCCTGCATGGGTCGCGGCTTGTGCCGCTCCTACAGGATGCAACCGGGATATTTCAGTCAGGACAATGATAAAACGTTTAATAAATTCCTTCGCGCCTTTGCGTTGAATCATCATGGCCGACGACATCGAAACCAAACTGGCAGCGGCCCGGACCCGGCTGATCATCGACAAGCCGTTTCTGGGCGCGCTGGTGTTGCGGCTGCCGATGGAGATGGCGGACACAAGCTGGTGCAAGACGACGGCGACCGATGCGAAGACCTTTTACTACAATCCCGACTACATTTCCGAGCTGACCATCGAACAGACCCAGTTCGTGCTGGCCCACGAGGCCTTGCACTGCGCCCTGTCCCATTTCGCGCGGCGCCAGCATCGCATCAAGCACCGCTGGGATCTGGCCTGCGATCTGGCCATCAATCCCATCCTCGTCAAGGACGGCCTGGTGCCGCCGCCCAATGCCTGGATCGAGCGCAGCTACGAGGGCATGACCGCCGAGGAAATCTATCCGCTGCTGGACGAGTTCGAAGACCAGGAGCCGATGGACCAGCACGTCTACGACAAGGAGAACGAAAGCGGCGAAAACCCCCAGGGCGAGCAGCCGCCGGAGAAGGAGTCGCCACAGCCGAAGGACAAGCCGGACACGGGCGGCGAACAGCGCAATCCGCAGCAGGGCAACCAGGGCCAGAGCGGCCAGCAGGACGAAGAACCGTCCCAGGGCGGTGGTCGCCAGCAGCCGAGCGAGGCCCCGCCTGAAGGCCAGGGGGCACCCCAACCGCCCCCGCTGACCCACAAGGAGCGCGAGGATCTCAGCGTTCAGTGGAAGCAGCGCATGGCCGGCGCGGCGCAGCAGGCCATGCAGGCCGGCAAGCTCGACGGCGACATGGCGCGTCTGGTCGATTTCCTGTTGCAACCGGAACTGCCCTGGCGCAGCCTGCTGGCGCGCTACATGACGGCCGTGGCCCGGGACGACTACAGCTATACCCGCCCGTCTTCCCGGCGCGGCGATCCGGCCATCTATCCCAGTCTGCGCAGCGCACAGATCAATCTGGTGGTGGCGGTGGACACCAGCGGCTCCATCTCCGATACGGAAATCCAGGAATTCATCTCCGAAATCGACGCCATCAAGAGCATGATGCGCGCCCGCATCACCCTGCATGCCTGCGATTCGAAACTGGCCGACAAGGGCCCGTGGACTTACGAGCCCTGGGAAGAATTCCGCAAGCCCGACGATCTGCAGGGCGGCGGCGGCAC
>JALVBM010000480.1 GCA_027010665.1 Chromatiales bacterium | reverse complement strand
GGGGCGGGGGCAGACGCCGCCAGGCCGGGCCGACGACCCAGCGGGTCATGTAGGCAAAATCGAAATAGGGGGCGATCTCCCGCTCCACGAAGGCCCGCAGGGCGGCCGGATCGGCCATCTCGCCGGCCTCGACGAAGGCCAGCAGCTTGCCCACGCCCTCGCGCAGGACGGCACCCGGATCGGCCGGCGGCGGGTAGCCGGACGGCCCCCAGGGCTGGGCCGAGGCCGTCCCGGCGAAGGTCAGCGACAGCAACAGCAGGATGACGCGCAGCATCGGTGAGTCCCCCTCATGTTCCGGATTCGTCGCCGGCAGGTTAGCAGACCCGCCCCGCGCCTGCATGTCCTTCAGGGACAGCCCTTGCGCCGGCACCAGGCCTCGAGCCAGTCGGTGCCGTCCAGTTGCACGTCCACCACCCGCCAGCCGAACGGCGTGCGTCGCAGCGCGAAGGCCGCGCTCAGGGGACGGCCGTCGGCCCGGCGCCCGGTCACCTGCAGCAACCCTTCGGCACCCGCGGTGGCCATGAGGCGGCCGGTCCAGCCCGTGGCCGGGCGCTGGCGGGCGAGACCGTCCAGCAGAAACGCGCCCAGTGCACGGCGCAGGGCCTGCCGGCGGGCCGGTGGCAGCGCGGCCAGACGCGGCCCCAACAGTCGCCAGAGCATGGCATCGAGATCGAACCAGGGCAGCACCCGCTGCCGGCCGAAGTTCTGGCGGGCAACCGGATCGGGGATGGCCTGCCAGGCCTGCAGATCGGCGAGCAGGGCGGCGGGCGCCGTGGGCCGGGCCGGCAGCGGCGCGGCCCACAGCCAGATCAGCAGCATCAGCGCCCGGCGCCTCATGGCACCAGCTCGATGTGGCCCTGTGCGTCGCGCCACAGGTGCACGGCATCGCCGAGCTCGTCGCCCTTGCCGAGATAGAAGGCGGTCCATTCGCCGGTGACGTCGTCGTAGCTGAGGGTCTGGAGGCGATAGTGTTCCCGTTCCAGATCGTGTGCCTGCAGCCAGGCATCGAAGCGGGCCTGCGCCGCCCGGGGCGAGAGCTGCGGCTCGTGCAGGGGCGCGGCGGCCAGGCAGGTGGCCAGCAGCAGACCGGCGAGGACGAGTCGCCACCTCATGCGCGATCCACCGCCCGGCCCACGGCGTCCAGCACCAGCCGGCCCAGCACTTCACCGAACAGGACGTGCTTGCCGCAATAGCGCTGCACCGGCCCGCGGGGATCGCTGGCCACCAGCAGGGCGTCGGTTCCGGTGCCGGTGGCCGGCAGATCCGACACCGGGCTGCGCAGATCCCGCGCGTGCAGTGCCGCGGTCTTGGCCTCGGTGATCATCATCAGGGCCTCGGCCATGGCCGCCGGGGTCAGGCTGGCGCTGGTCAGCAACTGGATGTTGATGGTGCCCGGCGGCGGGGCGCAGGCGTGCAGGCGGTGCTCGGCCCGATCGCCGCTGCGGCGCAGGTTGGACAGACCGCAGGTGACGAGGACCGCGAGCGACACGTCGTGAACCGTCTCCCGGGCCACCCGCAGGGAATCGAGCGAGGCAGCGGTCATCATGCCCACCACCGTGCCCGACCAGCCCTGCCGTCGGGCATGCCGCTGCAGGGTCGTCTCCGGCGGCTCGTCGGGCGCGTCACGACCGTTCACCCGCAGGTTGAGCAGGTGCCGGGCCCGGCACCAGCCGCCGTTGAGCACGGCCGAACCCAGCACGTCCCGGGGCGTGTCGAAGGCCACGTGCACGTGTTGCGCCGTGACCGCGAGCCGGGCGCCGGGAACGGGCTCGACGACAACGGGCCGGGCTGCGCCGGTCGCGGACACGTTCATGGCTGCAGGAAGCGGCGCAGCCGCTGCTGGTGCCGATGCCGGTTGCACTCGCTGCGCACCTCGCGCAGACAGCGGCTGCACAGACAGTCGTCGTAGCGCTCGGCAATCCAGGCCAGTTGCGCCTCGTCGAGCACCACCGTCTGGCACTGGCACAGCAGGATGGAGCCGGACTTGCACTCGAAGGCCCGCCGGCAGCGGGGACAGAGTTTCTCCTCGTGGGCCGGCACGGCTCAGGCGCGGATGTTCATTCGGCGAATTCCAGTCGCTCGGCGTACTTCTCGAGCGCGGCCTTCGCGCAGTCCTCGTCGATGTCGCCACCGGGCGCGCCACTGACGCCGATGGCGCCGACGCGGTAGCCACCAGCATCGATGGGTACGCCGCCGCGCAGGATCATGATGCCGTCCACCTCGTTGAGCTGGGGCACGATGGCCTTGCGGTTGCGGGCGAAGGTGCCGGTATCCGTGCCGGACATGATCACCGCATTGGCCTTCTCCTCGGCAATCTGCAACGTGAAGCGGGCGGCCAGATCGTCGCGCAGCGCGGCCCGCAGGGTGGCGCTGCGATCCACCACCACCGCGGCGACCTGGTAGCCCTTCTTGCGACAGGCCAGCACCGCCTCGCTGGCGATGTCGCGAGCCAGATCCATACCGATATTGCGCGTGCTGAAGACGTCTTCCCCCTGGGCCAGGGCCGACGTCAGCATCAGCCCGACCGACATCGCCACCCCTGTCAGTTTCCTCATGTTGCACCTCCTCGCAAAGCGCCGGGAACCGGTCCCGTACCGATGACTCGAATAGTAGGCCAAACGGCCGCGGCACGCACATCCGGTCGCCGGTTTCAGTCTGGGTTAAGCTGCATCCCCTAGATTCCATACCGGCGTCGGCGAGACGCCGCCATGCGGAGACACGACGATGCAGGACGAAATCAAGGTCTGGGATCCTCTCGTGCGCCTGTTCCACTGGACGCTGGTCCTGGCCTTCTTCATCGCCTGGCTGACCGAGGACGATCTGCTGACCCTCCACGTGTGGGCCGGCTACACGGTGCTGGGCCTGGTGCTGGCCCGCATCGTCTGGGGCTTCGTCGGCACCCGGCACGCCCGCTTCCGGGATTTCGTGCGTCCGTGGCCGGACGTGGTCGGCTTTCTGAAACAGACGCTTCTCGGCCGGGCGCCGCGCTATCTCGGCCACAACCCGGCCGGGGGCGCCATGATCGTGTTGATGCTGATCATGCTGCTGCTGATCGGCCTTACCGGTCTGTTCCTGTACGGCATCGAGGAAGCCGCCGGTCCGCTGGCCGGGCTTGCGGGCGCCCCCGAATGGCTGGAAGATGGGCTGGAGGAGGTCCACGAGTTTCTGGCCAACGCGATGCTGTTCCTGGTCGTGGTGCACGTGGCCGGCGTCCTCGTGGAGAGCCGCATTCATCACGAGAATCTGGTGCGGGCCATGATCACCGGGCGCAAGCCGGCCAATCCGGTGCCCCATGACTGACCGCCGTCCCGGCTGGCGGATTGGCCTGCTGTGTCTGGCCTTCCTGGTCACTCCCGTGCGGGCCGACGATCACGAGCGGATCCGCGAACTGGTGGAAGCCGGCCGGATCCTGCCCCTGGAACAGATCCTCGAACGGGCCCGCCAGCGGCTCCCGGGGCGGGTTCTCGAGACGGAGCTGGAAACCCGGCAGGGACGGCACGTGTACGAGATCGAGATTCTCGACCGCAACGGCCGCGTCCGGGAACTGCTGTTCGACGCCCGGACCGGCGCCTTCCTGGCGGAAGAACGGGAGGACTGAAACGATGCGTCTGCTGCTCATCGAGGACGACACGGATCTGGCCTCCCGCCTGCAACACTTCCTGCGCCAAGAGGGTTTTGCGGTGGATCGTTGCGCCAACGGCATCGACGGCGAATTTCAGGGGCGGGAATATCCCTACGATGCCATCGTGCTCGATCTGGGCCTGCCCGACCGGCCCGGCCTCGAGGTGCTCGCCAACTGGCGCCGGGACGGCATCCGGACACCGGTCCTGATCCTGACCGCGCGCGACACCTGGCAGCAGAAGGTGGAGGGCCTGCAACAGGGCGCCGACGACTATCTCACCAAGCCCTTCCACGAGGCCGAACTGCTGGCCCGCCTGCAGGCCCTGATCCGCCGCAGCACCGACACCCTCGCGCCCGTGCTCGCGGTCAACGGCCTGGAACTGGACGAGGAAACCCAGACGGTGCGGCGGGGCGACGAGCGCTGGCAACTGACCGCCACCGAATTCCGCCTGCTGCGGTATTTCATGCGCCATCCCGGGCGCATCCTGTCCAAGAGCCGCCTCACCGAACACGTCTACGAGATGGATGCCGACCGCGACAGCAACGTGATCGAGGTGTACGTGAACCGCCTGCGGCGCAAGCTCGGCAACGAGATCATCACCACCCGTCGCGGTCAGGGCTATGTGTTCGGGGAGTTGCCGTGATCCCCGACTCCCTGCGCGCGCGGCTGGGCATCGGTCTGCTCCTGAGCCTGGCGGCCCTGTTCGCCGGCCTGTGGGTGATCGTCGATGTCTCGGTCCATCGCCTGCTCGAGGAACAGATGGCCGGCCGCCTCGCCCACGACGGCGAGAACCTGCTCGGCGGCCTGCGCTTCGACGGGCAGGGGCGCCCCGCGCTCGACAGGCGACGCATTCAGGGCATCTATCAGCAGCCCCTCTCCGGCCACTATTTCCTGGTCGAAACCGGAGGCGTGCGGCTGCGCTCGCGTTCCCTGTGGGATGCGGATCTGTCCCTGCCGGCGCTGCCCGTGGGGGAACACCGGCGGCTGCGCGTGAGTGGCCCGAAGGGCCAGCCTCTGCTGCTGTGGGTCGGCGCCTTCCGCAAGCAGGGGCACGATGTGCGCATCGGGGTCGCCGAGGAACTGGCGGGCCTGGAAACCGGCATGCGCACTTTCCACTGGCGCCTGCTCGGCTGGGCGTCGGGCATGATCCTGCTGTTACTGTTGCTGCAGCAGTACATCGTGCATCGTTCCCTGCGCAGCGTCGCCATGGCCGCCCGGGAGGTGTCGCGCCTCGAACGCGGCGAACTCGCGGCCCTGCGCGAGGACGTGCCCGACGAGATCCGGCCCCTGGTCCAGGCCATCAACACGCTTCTGGAACGCCAGCGGCTGCGCCTGATTCGTTCGCGCGAAGCCCTTGGCAACCTCGCCCACGCCATCAAGACGCCCCTGACGCTGATGATGCAGTTCGGCCGCGAACGGATCCCGGATCCTGCCGACCGCCACCAGTTCGACGAGTATGGCCAGCGCATCCGCGAGCAACTGGACACGACCCTGCGCCGCGCCCGTCTGGCCGGCGACAGTCTGGGCACCCGCCGCTTCGGCCTCGATGACGATCTGCCCGAACTGATCGACACCCTGCAACGTCTCTACCCGGATCGGCACATCACCATCGACACCGAATTTCCGGCCGGTCTGACCCTCCCGCTGGAACAGCAGGACGGCATGGAACTGCTCGGCAACCTGCTGGACAATGCCTGGAAGTGGGCGCGCCGGCGCATCCGGCTCACCATCGATACCGTCGGCGACGATCTGCGGATCCGCATCGAGGACGACGGCCCCGGCATCGCGCCCGAAGAACGCGAATCCCTGATGCGCCGCGGCCGCCGCCAGGACGAGAACCGCCCCGGCCATGGCATCGGCCTGTCCCTGGTCAGGGGACTGGTCGAGGACGTCGGCGGCGCGCTGGAACTCGGGGAATCGGCAGCGCTGGGTGGGCTGCGGGTCGAGGTACGACTGCCCCGCCCGGGCGGGGCCGGCTGATGCGGAAAAGGGCGGCTCAGCCCTCCTCCGTGGCCCGGCTCCCGGCCCGCCGTGCGCGGCCGGCGGGCCGGATGCGGTACCACATGGTCCAGATGTAGAGCAGGAAGCTCGCCACCTGGGCGGCGCCGCCGGCCACGATCACGCCACCCATGGCCGGCAGGCCGGCATAGCCACGCACCAGCTCGCCGGTGAAGCGGGCCAGCGTGCCCGTCAGCAGCAGCCAGTAGACCAGCTCGATGCGGCCGGTGCGAAAGCGGGGATCGTCGGCCTGGGCCCGGGGAAAGATCCACAGCGCCACCCCCAGGATCATGAACATCACGAAGCCGACGAAGATGGCATGCTTGTGGGCGGAGACGACATAGGGCGGCGGCCAGCCGCCGCCCAGCTCCCGCTGCACCAGCATGGTCAGCCCCAGCAGCACGCCGAGGACGAGAAAGCCGAAGGCGGTCTTGATGAAGCGCCGGACCAGGGGGTTCATGAGCGCTCAGCGTTTGACGCGCAGATCCGGCAGGCTGGCGTTGGCCAGCACGTGCAGCACCACGCCGACACCGGCGAAGAACACGATGCTGGCCATCAGGCTGCCGACGATCTCCTGGGGCTGGTCCTGGTACCACCAGGCCGCAGCGCCGGATCCAACGGCAGCCAGATAGGAAAGGATGGCCAGACCCAGCAGGATCTTGCGCGGCAGGGAGCGGCGTTCGGCCTGATGTCTGGGAATCATGGCATGGCCTCGCAAAGCGAATGGAACTGCATGATACCCGAACGGCCGGCTCAGTGGCGCAACAACTGGCGCCAGCCCGGCGGCGCGTCGAACAGCCGCCGGGCAGCGAAGGCCAGCCGGTGAGTGCCGTGGCAACGGGCGCAGGCCTGCACCGCCAGGGTGCCGAGCGTCCGGCCGCTCTGTTTCGGATCGCCTTCGGTGATCGCCCGGGCCATCGCGTCCAGCGTCCGGGTCATGGCCGGGCCCGGATACGGCGGCGCCGCAGGCCGATGACACTGCCCGCAGGTCTGTCCGAGGCGGTCCATGCCCTGACGCAGGCGCGTCAACGCATCGCCGGCACCAACCGAATCGCCGTCGGTGATGGCGATCTTGACGCGATTCAGCTCGCGCCCCAGCACGACCATGTGCTCGCGGTAGGGCACCTCCGCCGGGGGCACGGTGATGGCGGAAAAATCGGGCGCCCGATAGAGGATGGCCGTCACCGTCTGGTAGTCGGCATGGCAGGCCCGGCAACTCTCCCCGAGGGCATCGAGCAGCACCGGCACCGCCCCGGTATCCTGCGCCCGGACCGCCTTTTCCAGACGCGCCAGCCCGCCCGCGTCCAGCTTCGACGCCCACTCGGGGACCATCTCCCCGATTTGCCGGTAGTGCCGCACGAAACGCGCCGTCCAGTCGGCCATGCGTTGCGCGTCGCCACGCTCGGCGTATTCCCGGATCGCCTGCATCTCCCGGCGCAGGTTGAACATGGTGTGCAGCCAGACCTGTCGCTTGTTCTGCGGCTTGTACCATTTGGCCAGATCGGGCGGCGGCCGCTTGAGCAGGATCACCCGCCCGCGATGCCATTCGGTCATGGCCGCCACCACGGCCACCAGCAGGGCGAGCAGGATCAGATAATG
>JALVBM010000479.1 GCA_027010665.1 Chromatiales bacterium | reverse complement strand
CGGCATCGGGCCCGCGCCGCGCCAGCCGCGGCAGCATGCGCCGCACCGCCGCCTGCGAGGCGGGGCGATCGTCGAAGCGAATTTCACCGCAAATGCCACACATAAAATCAGTGGCGAGGGACGAGGGGCGAGGGGCGAGGAACGGCGTTGTGGGGTTCCATCGCAATCGGTTGGGTACTGTATTCGTGCATTTGGGGCCCGTCTTATGGTTAGTTTATGTTTGCTCTCAAGTGCTATTGTGGTTTTTCCTCGGCCCTCGCCACTCGTCCCTCGTCCCTGCCGGCCAAGAGCCGGCCGTAGCCACCGCCTCCGGGGGTTTCGATCGTCAGCACATCACCGGCACCCACCTCGAAGCTGGCCTTGGCCGGCAACACGGCGCCATTGAGGCGGTTGACGCCGGTGACGGCGGGCTGGCCGCCGGCGAGGCCCCAGGGGGCGTGGCGGCGGCGTTCGGTGAGGAGGGTGACGGTGGCCTGGGCGCGGAATTGGAATTCGCGGATCAGGCCGTCGCCGCCGCGGTGGGCGCCGGTGCCGCCGGAGCCGGTGCGGATGGCGTATCGGGTGACGTGGACGGGACAGGTGCGCTCGAGCACTTCGATGGGGGTGTTGAGGGTGTTGGTCATGTGGGTCTGTACGGCCGAGAGGCCGTCGTACCTCGCTCCCGCGCCCATGCCGCCGCCGAGGGTCTCGTAGTAGTCCCAGCCCGCGCCGCCCATGGCCAGGTTGTTCATCGTCCCCTGGCTGGCGGCGGGAATGCGCTCCGGCAGGGCCTGGGCCAGGGCGCCCATGACCACGTCCACCACCCGGCTGCTGGTCTCCACGTTGCCGGCGGCCACGGCAGCCGGGCGGCGGGCGTTGAGCAGGCAGCCCTCGGGGGCGTGCAGGGTGATGGGACGGAAGCTGCCGGCACAGGCGGGGGTGTTGGCCGGCATCAGGCAGCGGAACACATAGTAGACGGCCGCCGCCGCCACCGACAGCGGGCAGTTGATGTTGCCGGCCACCTGGGCGGCGGTGCCGGTGAAGTCGGCGTGGACGGCATGGCGATCCACGCGCAGGGTCAGTTCGATGGGGATGTCGGTGTGACCGAGGCCGTCGTCGTCCATCACGTCGCGAAAGCGGTATTCACCGTCGGGAATGGCGTCCAGGGCGGAGCGGGCCAGACGCTCGCCGTAGGCGTTGAGTTCCCGCAGGGCCTCGGCAAAGCCGGCTTCGCCGAGGCTGATCACCAATTCCGCGAGCCGTCCGAGGCCGGTGCGGTTGGCGCTGATCTGGGCGGCGAAGTCGCCGCGGCCTTCCTCGCCGCGCAGATGGGAAAAGATGTGATCGAGCACGGCTTCGTCCGGCTCGCCGGCCTTCACCAGCCGGGTCGGCGGAATGATCAGGCCCTCTTCCGCCAGCGTGCGTGACAGCGGCATTGAGCCGGGCGTGTGGCCGCCGATGTCGGCATGATGGGCGCGATTGGCGACGAAGGCCTGCAACCGGCCGTCGTGGAACAGGGGCGCCACCACGGTCACGTCGGGCAGGTGGGTACCGCCGAGATAGGGATCGTTGAGGACGATCATGTCCCCTTCCTGCCAGTCGATGCCGGCCACGATCCCGGCCATGGCGTAGGCCATGCTCCCCAGGTGCACGGGAATGTGGGCCGCCTGGGCGCAGAGACCGCCTTCGGCGTCGAACACGGCGCAGGAGAAGTCGAGCCGTTCGCGAATGTTGGGGGAGAAGGCCGAGCGTTGCAGCACCGCGCCCATCTC
>JALVBM010000478.1 GCA_027010665.1 Chromatiales bacterium | reverse complement strand
CGCATGAGGGTGCCGGCGTTGACGGCCAGGGCGCCGTGTTCGGCGGCCAGGCGGATGCGGTTGGCCTGGGCGGTCATGTCCAGGTGCAGGATGGTGGCCCCGCCCCAGGTCTGCAGGGTGATGGCTTCGCGGTCCAGTTCGTCTTCCAGGGTCAGTTCGTTGCCGGCGGCGGTGCGCAGGACGTTTTGCGTGCGGTTGGCGGCGGTGACCGGGCCGGGGGCGGCGGCGGTGGGGGTGGCGCCCATGAGGATGGGCCGGTCGGGATCGCCGTCGAGGCAGCCCATGAGGACTTCAGCGCCGTCGGTGAGGGGGAAGTGGAAGCCTTCGCCGGCGGCCTGGCCGCTCCCGGCCAGGGGCTGCATCCGCCGCAGGGGCGGGCTGGCCTGGGCGTGGTCGGTGGTGCTCTCGTCGAAGGCGGCGCGGACGCGGTAGCGGCCCTGTTCGTCGAGCCGCGCGTAGGGGCCGTCCGATTCGATGCGGGCGGCGAAGGTCATGGGGATGTCGGGCGGCTCGGGCAGGGCCGGGCGCCAGGGGATGTCGCGGGAAATGAAGCGCGCCTCGCAGGTGCAGGCGGTGTCTTCGCCCTCGAGGTCATAGGCGGCGCCCTGCTCGGCGCGGGTATATACGGCGGTCACCAGCATGTCGCCGGACAGCCCGGGGTCGAGGCGCTCGGCGTCGAGGCTGAACAGGTGGCCGGGAGCCAGGTCGATGCGGGTGGCGTGGCCGGTGAGGTATTCGCGCTGGGCGTCGAGGTGTTCGGCGAGCTGGCGGGCCTGGCGCTCGGCCGCGTCGATGCCGGGGCTGCCGAGGCCGTGGAAGTGCCGTTGCCCTGCCCCGGGGACGGGCCGGCCCCGACCGGCACGGGCCAGGACCGGTTCGCCGGCGAGCTGTTCGGGATGGTCGTGGACAAGCACGGCGTCGGGCAGCCAGCGCAGGTGGTGGTGCAGGCGGTAGAAGCCGGTGCCGCCGTCGGCCGGCTCGGGCGTCTGGCCGTCGTGGGGGCGGTAGGCGATGTGGGGCGATTCGAGGTAGCGGCAGTGGGTGTTGCTGTCGGCGATGACGATGCGGAGCTGGCCGTCTTCGTCGCTCTCGCACCAGAACAGCAGGCCGGCCCGGCCGGCCAGGCGGCGCAGGAAGGCCAGGTCGGTTTCGCCGGGCTGGACGGTGTGGGGCCGGATGGGGTAGTCCCGGGCGAGGCGGAATTCGACCTGGGCTTCACCGAAGCCGTGGCGGTAGAGGATGTCGGCGAGGATTTCCGGGATGCGGCGCTGGAGAATGACCCGCCAGTCCCGCTGCAGGGACAGTTTGTGCAGCGGGGAGAGAAACTCGATTTTGGCCCGGGTGCGCCCGTCGGGGTGGGGGCCGCTGGCTTCGCCGAAGGCGACGATGCCGGGAATGGTGCGCCGGCGGCCGTCCTGGCCGGTGAGCGTCAGGCGGCCCGGGGCACCCACCAGCGAGGGGACGGGCTGGCCCGGGGGCAGCAGGACGTCGAGCTCGAAGCGGTGGGGGTGGTTGAGGGCTTCGAAGCCTTCCAGGGCGATGACCGGGTACGGGCTGCCGGCCAGCTCGAGGGTGATCCGGGTGCGGTTGAACAGGGGCGCGGCGCCGGGAGACATGGGGTGCGTTCCTCGCTGGGGTGTCGTCCTTGGTGGCGTCAATTATCCGCCAATCGCCGCGCGGGACAAGCCGGCAGGATTCCGTTTCGTGATGGACTTCACGTTTTTCCGGCGGGCGGATTCGGGTTCCGTTTCTCCAG
>JALVBM010000477.1 GCA_027010665.1 Chromatiales bacterium | reverse complement strand
GCGGCCAGGGCGCCGGCGCGCAGCAGCAGGGCCAGGTTGCGGGCCTCTTCCACACTGTCGAGACCGGTGATCTGGAAACGCTTGCTGAACACGCCCTGGATGGTGGCCACGTTGATGACCTCTTCCTTCTTGACGGTCCGGGTAACCTTCTTGCCATCGACGATCTTCGTCACCGGCTTGTACTCGATGAACACCACCGCCATCGGTTTCTTCAGGTTGCGCTTGGTGGTCTGGCCCATGATGCGGGCCCCGGCGTTGTCGAGGTTGATGAATACGGCAGGCGTGCCGTTTTCCTGGTCGAAGCCGGATGTGGCGTTGGTGATGTTCTCGCCAGTGATGATCACCCGCTTCTTCAACAGCACCGGCTGGCCATTGCGGTCATAGTAGATGCGCGCAGTGGGCGGCACCTTGCCGGCCAGGGCTTCCTGCAGGCTGTGCTCCACGTCCACCAGGCGAAACTCCAGCGTGGCCGTGGCGCTGAGGATTTCCTTGGCCCGAGCCGAGTCCTGGATGCCCGGCAGTTGCACAACGATGCGGTTGTCGCCCTGTTGCTGGATCACCGGTTCGGCCACGCCCAGCTCGTTGACCCGGTTGCGCAGGGTGGTCACGTTCTGCTGCAGGGCGTGTTTCTTGATGTCACGAATCGTCTGTTCCCGCAGGCGGGCGAGAATGACCGGAACACCGCCCTCCTCGTCCTCGTCCAGCACCAGTTCCTGTCCCATGGCGCTGCGGAGGGCGCCATGGGCGGCATCCCGCTGTTCCGGCTTGCGGAACTTGAGCACGATGCTGTCGCCACGGCGGACGATGGCGGCGTAGCGGATCTTCTTCTTGCGCAGCGTATCGCGCATGTCGGCGATATAGCGATCGTAGGCCTGCTGCATGACCGTTTCGGTATCCACCTCCATGAGGAAGTGCAGACCGCCGCGCAGGTCGAGGCCCAGGTACATGGGCTTGGCGTTGATCTTCTCCAGCCAGGCCGGTGCCGCGCTGGCCAGGTTGAGGGCCACCGTGTAGTCGTTGCCGAGCGCCTCGCGCAGGCGATCGGCCGCGGCAAGCTGATCCTCCACGTCCTGGAAGCGAATCAGCAGGTGCTTCGGATCCTGCTCGATGGCCTTGATGGCGATGTTCTGCTCCCGCAACAGGCTTTCCACCTGGCTGCGCAATCCGTCGTCGATGCTGGCATTGCGCCCGGCCGTGATCTGCACGGCCGGATCGGTGCCATAGACGTTGGGCAGGGCATAGATGAACCCCACCACGACCACGAACAGGATGAGAAGATATTTCCACAACGGATAGCGGTTCAGCATGGCGATCGGATCCGATGGCGCGGCCCCGGTGGCGCCGGGGTGCGCCGGTCAGGTTGATTTACTTGTTCTTGGTGATGGTCTTGAGCGTGCCCTTGGGCAGCACACTGGCGATGGCCTGCTTCTGCAGGTGCACGACCACGTTGTCGGCCAGCTCGATGCTCACGTAGTCGTCGCCGACCTCGGTGACCTTGCCGAGCAGCCCGCCGTTGGTCACGACCTCGTCACCCTTGGACAAGGCGGCGACCATCTTCTGATGTTCCTTGGCCCGCTTCTGCTGGGGGCGAATGAGAATGAAATAGAAGATCAGGATGAAACCACCAAAGAACAGCAGGGACGTGATCGGGTCGCCCTGCTGGGCAGCGGGTGCGCCTTCGGCCATGGCGTCGGAAATCAGGAAACTCATGGGCATACCTTTTGTCTTGTTGGGAGAGCCCGGGTTGCCCCGGCGCGAAAAAAGCGCGCGTATTATGACACAGGCGGCACCGGCAGATCGCGCCGTGCATAAAAATCGGCGACGAAGTCCATCAACTGGCCGCTGGCGATGGCTTCCCGTAGCCCCGCCATAAGCTTCTGATAATAATAAAGATTATGAATGGTATTCAGGCGTGAGCCCAGGATCTCGCCGGTGCGGTCCAGATGGCGAAGATAGGCGCGGCTGTAGTTGCGGCAGGTGTAGCAGTCGCAGTCGGGATCCAGCGGCCCGGTATCCATGCGAAAACGGCTGTTGCGGATCCGGACCATGCCCCGGCTGGTGAACAGATAGCCGTTGCGGGCGTTGCGGGTCGGCATGACACAGTCGAACATGTCCACGCCCCGGCGCACCGCCTCCACCAGATCCTCAGGGGTGCCCACGCCCATCAGGTAGCGGGGCCGATCCCCGGGCATGCGGGGATCGAGATGATCGAGGATGCGCAGCATGTCTTCCTTGGGCTCCCCCACCGACAACCCGCCGATGGCGTAGCCGTCGAAGCCGATTTCCAGCAACCCTTGCAGGGACTGCTCGCGCAGCTCCGGATACATGCCGCCCTGGACGATGCCGAACAGGGCCGAGGGATGATCGCCGTGGGCCTCCCGGCAGCGTTTCGCCCAGCGCAGGGACAGGTCCATGGATTCACGGGCCTGCCGTTCGCTGGCCGGATAGGGCGTGCACTCGTCAAAAATCATCACGATGTCGCTGCCCAGCACGTGCTGGACGGCGATGGACTCCTCCGGGCCGAGGAACACCTCGCTGCCGTCAACCGGCGAGCGGAACCGCACGCCCTGCTCGGTGATCTTGCGCAGCTTGCCCAGGGACCAGACCTGGAAGCCGCCCGAATCGGTGAGGATGGGGCCGTCCCAGTGCATGAAGTCGTGCAGATCGCCATGGGCGGCGATGACTTCGGTACCCGGGCGCAGCATCAGGTGAAAGGTATTGCCGAGGAGGATTTCGGCTCCTACCTCCCGCAATTCCTCGGGCGTCATGGCCTTGACCGTGCCATAGGTTCCCACGGGCATGAAGGCCGGGGTTTCCACAGTTCCCCGTTCGAAGGTCAGCCGCCCCCTTCTGGCCCGGCCATCGTTTGTCAGCAGTTCGAATCGCATCACATACTATTCAATGAACATCGCATCCCCGTAGCTGAAGAAGCGATAGCGCTGTTCCACCGCATGCCGGTAGGCGCGCATGATGGTCTTGTGGCCGGCGAAGGCGCTGACCAGCATCAGCAGGGTGGACTCGGGCAAATGGAAGTTGGTGATCAAGGCATCCACCACCCGGAACCGGAAACCGGGCGTGATGAAGATATCGGTTTCGCCTTCGTATGCCTGCAGCGTGCCGCCCCGGGCTGCCGTTTCGAGGCTGCGCACCACGGTGGTGCCGACCGCCACCACCCGGCCGCCCCGCTCGCGGGTGCGGTTCACCGCCTCGACCGTTTCCGGCGGCACGCGCAGCCATTCGGCGTGCATGCGATGCTCACGAATGTCGTCCACCCGTACCGGCTGAAAGGTGCCGGCGCCCACATGCAGGGTCACCCGGGCCTGGTCGATGCCCTTTTCGGCCAGCGCCGCCAGCAGCGCTTCGTCGAAATGCAGGCCAGCGGTGGGGGCCGCGACCGCACCCGGCTTCTCGGCATAGACGGTCTGGTAACGTTCCGCATCCAGTTCCGCATCCTCCCGGGTGATATAGGGCGGCAGCGGCATGTGGCCCCGGATCTCGAGAAAGGGCATCAGGGGACGATCGAAGACCAGATGAAACAGATCGTCTTCGCGGCCGGCGATCCGGGCCCGTACGTCGTCCTCGAACCGCAGTTCGCTGCCCGGTTTCGGGGACTTGCTGGCCCGCACATGGGCCAAGGCCTCGCACTCGCCCAGCACCCGCTCCACCAGGACCTCGACGCGGCCACCCGTGGCCTTGTGCCCCCACAAACGGGCGGGAATGACCCGGGTATCGTTGAGGACCAGCAGATCGTCCGGACGCAGCAGATCCGGCAAATCCCGGAACCGGCGATCGGCGATCGCACCCGTTTCCCGGTCCAGATGCAGCAGCCGGCTGGCCGGCCGCTCGGGCACCGGCTGCTGGGCAATGAGTTCCGGCGGGAGGTCGAAACGGAAGTCAGAGCGACGCATGGCGCGCGAGCATAGCAGGTTGCCCGGCTTTTCTCATCCGGCCTTGGACAGCCTCACGCGGGCTCCCTATAATGGCCCCGCGTGGCCGAGTGGTGGAACTGGTAGACACGCAGCACTCAAAATGCTGTGCCTTCGGGCGTGTCGGTTCGAGTCCGACCTCGGCTACCACTTTCTCCCGCCAATCACAGCCTGATGGCAGGCGTCAAGGGACGCTGTCACCTTCCGTTGCGGTATAATTCGCCGTTCCGTATTTCACAGGCTGACCTATCCATGACTGCTGACGCCAAGACGCCCGCCGCCGGGCGCACGCTGCCCAACGACAAGCCCCTGCGTTCGCGGGTCAAACTGTTCGGCAACATCCTCGGCCAGATCCTGCACGATCACGCCGGCCGGAAAGTCTTCGAAGCCGTCGAAACCCTGCGCAAGGGCCACATCAGCCTGCGCAAGTCGGAGGATGCCCGCAAACGCCAGCGTCTGGCCCAGCTCATCGAATCCCTGGATCCGGACACGCTGGCCCATGTGATTCGTGCCTTCAGCATCTATTTCAGCCTGGTCAACATCGCCGAGGAAAGTTTCCAGCACAAGCAGCGTCGCCGCGAGGTGAGCCGCAACGGCCCGTTGTGGGTCGGGTCCTTCGATCACACCATGCGCCAGTTTCATGCCGAGGGCATTCCGGCCGACAAGGTCCAGTGCCTGCTCGATCACCTGGCCTATATCCCGGTCTTCACCGCCCACCCCACGGAAGCCAAGCGCCGGACCGTTCTCGAAGCCCTGCGCCGCATCTTCGTAATCAGCGAGGAGCTGGATACGCCCCGCCTGTCACGCATCGAGCGCGGCCGCATTCTCGAACGGCTGGAGCGGCACATTCGCATCCTCTACGAGACCAACGAAGTCCGGACCACCCGCCTGCAGGTCATCGACGAGGTGAAGAACGGCCTCTACTACTTCCGGGAGTGTCTGTTCCAGTCGGTACCGGAAACCTACCGTTACCTGGAAGGCGCCATCGAACGGACCTACGGGGAAGACGGCGACACCATCCGGGTGCCCAGTTTCATCCGCTTCGGTTCCTGGATCGGCGGTGACCGTGACGGCAATCCCTTCGTCAAGCCCGACACGACGGCGACGGCCGTGCGCATGCAATCCCGGGAAGTGCTAAGGGAATACTTCGGCCGCATCCGCCGGCTGCAGAAGGTTCTCACCATGTCCACCGAGTTCATCCAGCCCTCGGCGGACTTCCTCGATGCCCTGGCCCGGGACGAACAGGCCATGCCCGAGGTCTTTGCCGAGCGGCCGCAGCGTTATGCCCAGGAACCCTACCGCCGCAAGCTGGTGCTGATGCAGCGGCGCATCGAACACAACCTCGCCCGTCTCGATCACCATCTGGAAGACACCCCTCTGCCCGAACCGGACCACGGGTACGCTGACGAACAGGGCCTGCTGGCCGATCTGTATCTGATCCGGGATTCCATCATCAGTCACGGCGACGCCATCATCGCCCGGGGGGAACTCCAGGATCTCATCCGCCTGGTGGAAACCTTCGGCTTCTTCCTCGCCCACCTGGACATCCGCCAGGAATCGACCGTGCACACGGAAACCGTGACGGAAGTCCTCAGGCAGATCGACGGTACGGACTACACGGCACTGGACGAGGCGGAGCGGATGAAAGTCCTGGCCCGTTACCTGACCGGTACGCCACCGACCCTGGATCGCAGCGTCTTCTCCGAGCGCAGCCAGGAGACCCTCGAGACCTTCGATGTCATGGCCCGCATGCGCGAGGAAATCAGCCCGCGCATCTTCGGCAACTACGTCATCTCCATGACCCATGCCGCCAGCCACGTGATGGAAGTGATGTTCCTCGCCTGGCTTTCCGGCCTGACCGGCCAACGGGATGGCCGGTGGTTCTGTCACGTCCAGGTCTCGCCGCTGTTCGAGACCATCGAGGATCTGGCCCACATCGAGCCGGTCATGAGCCGGCTGCTGGACGATCCGACATACGCCGCGCTGCTCGCTGCATCCGGCAACCGGCAGGAAGTGATGCTCGGTTACTCCGATTCCTGCAAGGATGGCGGCATCCTGGCCTCGGCCTGGAACCTCTACCAGGCCCAGCAGCAGATCACTGCCCTGTGCAAGGACCGCGGCGTGCACCTGCGCATGTTCCACGGCCGTGGCGGCACCATCGGCCGCGGCGGCGGCCCGACCCACGACGCCATCCTCAGCCAGCCGACCGGCACCGTGCACGGCGAAATCAAGTTCACCGAGCAAGGCGAGGTGCTGTCCTACAAGTACAGCAACAGCGAGACGGCCGTCTATGAACTGAGCATGGGCATCACCGGCCTGATGAAGGCCAGCCGCAACCTGATCATCCCGCCGGAGCCGGACAACCCGCGCTACCTGCAGGTGATGAAGGATCTGGCCGACAAGGGCGAACGCGCCTACCGGCAGCTGACCGACGAGACTCCAGGCTTCCTCGACTATTTCTACGAAGCCACGCCGGTGCGTGAAATCGCCCTGATGAACATCGGCTCACGGCCCTCCCACCGCAAGCAGACGGATCGTTCCAAGGGTTCGGTCCGCGCCATTGGCTGGGTCTTCGGCTGGGCCCAGTCGCGTCATACCCTGCCCGCCTGGTACGGGATCGGCAGTGCACTGGAAGGCTGGCTCGACGAGGCGCCCGACCGGCACAGTCTGGAACAGCTGCAGGAGATGTATCGGCACTGGCCCTTCTTCCGCGCCCTGCTCTCCAACTCCCAGATGGCCCTGTTCAAGGCCGACATGCGCATCGCCGAGAGCTACATGTCGCTGTGCCACGATCAGGCAACCGCACGTCCGATCTTCGAAACCATCAAGAGCGAATACCAGCGCACGGTGAAGGAAGTCCTGGACGTGGCCCAACTGGACGAACTGATGGCCGAGACACCGCAACTCGCCCTCTCCCTCAAGCGCCGCAACCCCTACCTGGATCCGCTCAACCAGATCCAGGTCACCCTGCTGCGCCGTTACCGCGACGAATCCCTCGACGAGGAAACCCGTAACCAGTGGCTGAATCCGCTGCTGCGTTCCATCAATGCGATTGCGGCGGGAATGCGCAATACCGGCTGAATCCGCCGGGCCTTCTGCCCGGCGGATTCAGCCGGCAGTGGCGAGGGCCGAGGGCCGAGTGGCGAGGAAAACCTCCTCGTCCCTCGCCACTCGTCCCTCGTCCCTGACGCGGCAACCCCAATTCGCAGGAAAGCCTCTCCCCAATCCCCGCTCCCCCAAAACCGGCACCGCTTACTTCGCTTGCGCCGCGTCTATGCGGTATGCCGCATGACAGGCCACGCAGTTGCGCATCAGGCCGGCGAGTTGCTCCAG
>JALVBM010000476.1 GCA_027010665.1 Chromatiales bacterium | reverse complement strand
GAATGGTGCCGCGATTCTCGAGGCGGTGCTTCACGCCGATGGGAATGTAGGTGGACTGGTTTTCCGTGACCAGAAAGGTTTCCTCGTCGCGGGTGACGTGCGCGGTTCCCCTGACCACGATCCAGTGTTCGGCGCGGTGATGGTGCATCTGCAGGGACAGGGAAGCGCCCGGCTTGACCGTGATGCGCTTCACCTGATAGCGCTCGCCGGCATCGATGCATTCATAGTTGCCCCAGGGGCGGTAGACCTTGCGATGGGTCAGGTGTTCTTCCCGGCCCTGGTCCCGAAGCCAGTCCACGGCCAGCTTCACGTCCTGGGCACGTTGCTGATGGGTAACCAGAACCGCGTCGGCGGTTTCCACGATGACCACGTCATCAAGGCCGATGGCCGCAACATGACTGTTCTCACTGTAGACGAGACAGTTGTTGGCATCGTGGGTGAAGACGTCGCCTCGGGTCACGTTGCCCCGCTCATCCTTCTCGCCCACTTCCCACAGCGACGACCAGGCCCCCACGTCGGACCAGCCGGCATCGAGGGGGATGACCGCGGCACGCAGATCGGCAACGGGCTGGTCGGCCACCTTCTCCATCACGGCGTAGTCGATGGAATCGGCGGGACAATCGGCAAACCGCTCGGCCGGGATGCGGTAGAAATCCCGATCGGCCTCGCCGGCCTCCCAGGCCTTTTTGACGCATGCAGCCATCCCGGGTTGCAGGGTTTCGATGGCCTGCAACCAGTCGCCGGCGGTCATCATGAACATGCCGCTGTTCCAGAGATAGTCCCCGGAAGCCAGATAGGCGCGGGCCGTGTCCTCGTCCGGCTTTTCCACGAATGCGGCGATTTCGGCCGCGCCCTCCCCGACCGGCTCGCCGACACGGATGTATCCGTAACCGGTCTCGGGCCGGTCCGGCGTGATGCCGAAGGTGGTCAGGTAATGATCGGCGGCCAGTCTGGCACCCAGCCGAACCGCAGCGTGAAACGCCTGGGGATCGCGGATGACGTGATCGGCGGGCATCACCAGCAGCACGGCATCGGGCCGGGTTTGCGCCACGGTCAGGGCCGCCAGGGTCAGTGCAGGGGCGGTGTTGCGGCCCACCGGCTCGAGCACGATCCGGCCGCTCGTGCGCCCGAGTTCCTGCAACTGCTCGGCGACGAAGAAGCGGTGCTCCTCGTTGCAGACCACCACGGGATCCGTAACTTCGAGTTCGCCGTTCTGCTCCCAGAGGCCGTCGAGGCGCGACACCGTGTCCTGGAGCAGCGTCTGCCCGGTGACCAGCGGCAGCAACTGCTTGGGATAGTGGGCGC
This sequence comes from Chromatiales bacterium, assembly GCA_027010665.1. Taxonomy (GTDB): domain Bacteria; phylum Pseudomonadota; class Gammaproteobacteria; order UBA6429; family Thiohalophilaceae; genus JALSSV01. The sequence goes on along the minus strand of JALVBM010000476.1, from coordinate 461 downwards.
GGGACATCGGCCACAGGCGCGAGCCGCTGCCGCCGGAAAGAATGACGGGGACAATCGGGATAGTCATCCGGGTATTCACTCCATATTCAGAGAACCGCGCAGGGGTACGAGCCCAGCACCTTGACGACGTTGGCCGTCTGTTCCAGTTCCTGCAGGGCCCGGGCCACTTTCTCGTCCTCGACGTGGCCCTCGATGTCGATGAAAAACACGTAGTTCCACATTCCCTGCCGCGAAGGCCGCGATTCGATGCGGCTCATGGAGATGCCGTTGCGGGCGATGGGCTCGAGGATGCTGTACAGGGCACCGGGCCGGTTGTCGGTGTAGATCAGCAGCGAGGTCTTGTCCACGCCGCTGGGCGGCGTCTCGCGCCGGCCGATGACCAGGAAGCGGGTGGTGTTGTCCGGCTCGTCCTCGATGTTGCGCTGCAGGATGTCGAGACCATAGATTTCGGCGGCCGCCTC
>JALVBM010000475.1 GCA_027010665.1 Chromatiales bacterium | reverse complement strand
AGTTCGAGATGGTGGACGACTATCCCGACGTGATCTTCGCCCCCTGCGGCGGCGGCTCCAACTTTGGCGGCGTGGCCTTTCCCTTCTTCGCCGACAAGGCCGCCGGCAAGGACGTGCGCCTGGTGGCGGTGGAACCGGCCTCCTGCCCGACGCTCACCCGCGGCCACTATGCCTACGACTTCGGCGACACCATCGGTCTCACCCCGCTGCTAAAGATGTACACTCTGGGTCACGACTTCGTGCCGCCCGGCATCCATGCCGGCGGCCTGCGCTACCACGGTGATTCGGCGCTGGTCTCCCAGCTCTACCACGAAGGCCTCATCGAGGCCGTGGCGGTGCACCAGCTCGCCACCTTCGAGGCCGGCGTGCAGTTCGCCCGCGCCGAGGGCATCATCCCCGCGCCCGAATCCAATCACGCCATCCGCGCCTGCATCGACGAAGCCCTGAAATGCAAGGAGACCGGCGAGGCCAAGACCCTGTTCTTCAACCTCTCCGGCCACGGCCACTTCGACATGGCCTCCTACGACAAGTACTTCAGCGGCGAGCTGGAAGACTACGAATACCCGGCCGAGGCCATCGAGGAAGCGTTGCATCACCTGCCGAAGGTGGCGGGGGAGTGATGGTTCGACGCAAACCACATGACCCGAGACGACCTGCCCAATTTATTCAAGAACCCAAAGCAAGGTAAAAACCCATGCGCGGAATCGAAATCGACCCCGACGCACCGGTCATCGACGAGCAGTACGCCGTGGTCCACGTGCCGCGGCGCAGCCGGGATCGGGTGCCGGAAGGTTCCGTGCAGGTGATGGCATCGGCCGAGGCGGCACGGGCGGCGGCGGATCCGGCGCGGAAGCAATATGCCGCCCGGGTCGTCGGTCCGTCCCGCTCTTCGGAAGGCTTGCGCCTGTACTACATCGTGGAGTGGCTGGACTGATCGGCTCGCCATGAATGGCGATCGCAACTTCGACGATCTGGCCGAGCGTTTCGGCAGCAACATCTATGGCACCACCAAGGGCCGTCTGCGCCTGGCCATCGTGCAGGACTGCCTGAAGCGCATGCTGGCCCGCCTGCCTGCCGATCGGCCCCTGCGGGTGCTCGATGCCGGCTGCGGCCCCGGCCATCTGGCCCGCTGGCTGGCCGAACGGGGTCATGCGCTGCTGCTTTGCGATCATTCGGAAAGGATGCTGGCCCAGGCCCGGGAACGGCTGGCCGAAGTCGAGGCCGACGTGCAGTTCGTACACGCGCCGCTGCAGACGCTGGAGCCGGACGAATACGGCCGTTTCGATCTGATCCTGCTCCACGCGGTCCTCGAATGGGTGGCCGAACCCCAGGCCGTGCTCGCCCGGGCCCGTTCCCTGCTGGCCGACGACGGCCGCCTGTCGCTGCTGTTCTACAACGTCGATGCCGTGATCTGGCGCAACCTGCTGCGCGGCAACTTCCGCAAGGTGGCCTCGGGCGAGTACGGCGGCCACCCGCAGAGCCTCACCCCCACCCATCCCCGGGATCCCCGCGAGGTGGAAGGCTGGCTGGCGGAACTGAACCTGTCCGTGCAGGAACGCTGTGGCGTGCGGGTGATCCACGACTACCTCGACCCGGCCGTGCGCGAAGCGCGCAGCTTCGCGGATCTGCTGGCCATGGAGCGAATGTTTTGCCGCCGCGAGCCGTACCTGTGGCTGGGGCGGTACCTGCATCTGGATGTGGTGCCGAGAGATGATATGTGACGTGAAGACTGGTGAGACTGGTTGTAGGAGCGGCGCCCTCGCCGCGAATAACAGGGCC